>NZ_DJTL01000009.1:218549-273220 GCF_002439205.1 Exiguobacterium sp. UBA6309
GTATCTTTATCGAAGAACGTATCTGTCGTACCAACGTATGCTTTTCCATCACGTGGAATCGCAAAAATCATCCGACCGTCTGGTGTATCGAAGTAGACCGCTTGTTTGAGTGGGAATTTCGATTGATCGATGACAACGTGGACACCTTTTGTCAAACGAAGTTGTTTCCCGACTTTCGAGCCATCTTTTTCACGTAATTCATCAACCCATGGACCTGTCGCGTTGACGACTTTTTTCGCACGGATTTCATGCACGTCACCTGTCAAGAGGTCTGTCACACGCATCCCGACGACTTTTCCAGCATCGTAGATGATTTCTTCTGCTTTTGTATAGTTGACGACACGTGCGCCATGTTCGACTGCTTCTTTCATGACTTCAATCGTTAGACGAGCATCATCTGTGCGGTACTCGACGTAGTAACCGCCACCTTTTAGACCTTTTTGTTTAACGAGTGGTTCTTTTGCTAATGTTTCTTTTGCAGATAACATCGTACGCCATTCAGAACGTTTAACACCTGCTAAGAAGTCATAGACACGAAGACCGATTGACGTACTGAACGGTCCGAATGTACCGCCCTTATGCATCGGAAGTAACATCCATTCTGGTGTCGTAACGTGTGGGCCGTTTTCGTAAACAATCGCACGTTCTTTACCGACTTCAGCGACCATTTGAACTTCAAATTGTTTTAAATAACGTAGACCACCATGGACTAATTTCGTTGAACGACTAGATGTACCAGATGCGAAATCCTGCATTTCGACGAGGCCAATCTTCATACCGCGTGACGCCGCATCGAGGGCGATTCCCGCACCTGTGATCCCGCCACCTACGACAAGTAGATCGAGTTCTTCACGTGTTAATCGATTATAGACATCTGCACGGTTTTTGCTTGAGAATGGTTGGTTAGCCATGAATAGTTCCTCCTGTTTAGGTTCGAAAAAAAAGAGACCACAACAAACACGCTGACTATGTCAACTGTTGCTGTGGTCTCTCCATATTCTCCGACCGGTTTATTAACTTGACCTTACTATAACATAGATCACATCATTTAAACAACATCGTAGCTTGAATAGCTTTTTGCCATCCGCCATAAAGCGCATCCGTCTCTTCTTTTGCCATACTCGGCTCGAAACGGCGTTCTTTTTTCCATTGCGTAGCAATTTGTTCACGGTTTTCAAAGAATCCGACAGCAAGACCTGCCAAGTAGGCTGCACCTAATGCCGTCGTCTCATTGATTTCCGGACGCTCAACTGGCGCTTGGATGATGTCACCTTGGAACTGCATCAAGAAGTCGTTTTTAACCGCTCCACCATCGACACGGAGCGTTTTCATCTCGATGCCTGAATCTTGCTCCATCGCAGATAGGACGTCGCGTGTCTGATAAGCGAGTGATTCAAGTGTCGCGCGGATGAAGTGTTCTTTTTCCGTACCACGTGTCAAACCGAAGACGGCACCACGAACGTCTGAATCCCAGTAAGGTGTACCAAGACCAACGAATGCTGGTACAACGTAGACACCGTCTGAAGACGTGACGCGTGTTGCGTATCCTTCTGATTCTTTGGCATCATCAATGAGACGTAAGCCGTCACGTAACCATTGAATCGCAGATCCTGCGACGAAGATACTTCCTTCTAGAGCATACTCCACTTTTCCATCGACGCCCCATGCGATCGTCGTCAGCAATCCGTGATCTGATTTCACAGCCTCTTCCCCTGTGTTCATCAACATGAAGCAGCCTGTACCGTATGTGTTCTTCGCCATTCCTGTATCAAAACACGCTTGACCAAACAATGCGGCTTGCTGATCGCCCGCTGCTCCAGCAATCGGAACTGCTTCTCCGAAGAAGTGATACCCTGCTGTCTCTGCGTACACTTCAGAAGATGGTCGTACTTCTGGAAGCATCGCTTTCGGGACATCTAAGATGCCGAGTAACTCGTCATCCCATTTCAATTCATGAATGTTATACATCAACGTACGACTTGCATTCGAATAGTCGGTCACATGTGCTTTTCCGCCGGATAATTTCCAGATGAGCCACGTATCGATCGTACCAAACAGTAGTTCACCACGTTCGGCACGTTCCCGTGCTCCTTCGACATGATCTAAAATCCATTTGACTTTCGTACCAGAGAAATAAGCGTCAATCAATAGACCTGTCTTCTCACGGAAGAGCTCGGCATGACCGGCTGCTCGAAGCGCTTCACAGATTTCAGCCGTTTGTCTCGATTGCCACACGACTGCATTGTGAATCGGTTTCCCTGTTTCTTTTTCCCAGACGACAGCTGTTTCACGTTGGTTCGTGATTCCAATACCAGCAATCTGCGATGGCTTTACGTTCGCCTCCGTCAGACAAGTCGCCACGACAGCAAGGACACTTCCCCAAATCTCGTTTGCGTTGTGTTCGACCCAACCTGGTTTCGGAAAATACTGCGTGAATTCCTGTTGTGCTGAATGGACGATCTCGCCGGCACGATTAAACAGGATCGCACGTGTACTCGTCGTTCCCTGATCCAATGACAAAATGTAGTTCTCCATCTCTTCCCCATCCTTTTGTATCTAAATAAGTTAAGCTGACTTTGACTCCACTGACGTTGTTTTGTTCGGACGAACACCGAATCTATAGCATAAGCCTAATATGACGATTGTCACAAGTCCTACAACCCAAAAAGCCGGTGTATCTTTTCCTGTGAAGACCGAACGATAAAACAATCCGCCAAGACTTCCACCGAGAACTGGTCCGAGAACCGGAATCCAAGAGTACCCCCAGTTCGATGATCCTTTTCCATGAATCGGTAAGATGAAGTGAGCGATACGTGGACCAAGGTCCCGCGCCGGATTCATCGCATATCCTGTCGTGCCTCCGAATGACATACCGAGGCTGACGATCAAGAAACCGACGATCAATGGATTTAAACCATCCGAGAACTTATTCGCTCCGATCGATAACAACCCGATGACAAGTAAGAACGTCGCAATCATTTCACTCATTAGATTGGCAAATGTATGTGGAATCGCTGGTGACGTCGCAAAGACGCCGAGTTTCGTTGCTGGGTCTTTCGTTTCCGCCCAATGTGGTAAGTAATGAACGAAAACAAGACTTGCACCAAGTATCCCGCCGGCAATTTGAGCGACGATATAGCCTGGTACGTCCGCCCATGCAAATGAACCGTCAAAGGCTAAACCAAGCGTCACTGCTGGATTAAGGTGTGCTCCACTGAATTGACCGACGGCATACGCGGCAATCGCCACAGCAAAACCCCAGGCAAACGTGATGACGATCCAGCCTGCATCCTTCGCAAACGATTTCGTCAAACTAACGCCTGCACCAACACCGTTTCCAAGCGCGACAAGCAAGGCTGTACCTAAAAATTCCGCTAGTAAGGGTGACATGTGTATTCCTCCTTTTTGTTATGTGAAAAAAGCAACATAAAAAGGAGATCCACGTCAGTTCATGCTTGAATTTTCTTCAAGCAGGACTCACACGTGAATCTCCCTTTTCTCCGTCACTTTGTATCAACTTGATATCACTATAACAACCAGTGAAAACGCTGTCAAACAATCCGAATGATTTTCATCACAGTCCGGTTAGGAGCGTGGTTCAAAATGACGCCACAAGTCCTTATTCGATGTCGTAATGCTTGAGGCACCCGCTTCAATTGCTTGTTCCACTTCCTCGACCGTATCGATAAGTCCACCAGCGAATACGAGACGCCCTGTCTTTTCCTTCACTTCTTGAATGTACTTTGGCATCAACCCTGGTAATACTTCGATGTAATCAGGTTGCGTCCGTTCCATAAGTTGATAACTTTTTTCAAGTGAACTGGAATCGAGTAAGAACATACGCTGCATCGTCTTGACCTTTTTTTGACGTGCCTTCAAGATGACACTCGCCTTCGTCGAAATGACACCATACGGTTTCAGTTCTTGGCAAACATATTCCGTCGCGTACTCATCATTTTTTAACCCCTGGACGAGATCCATATGCAAAAACATTTTTTTGTCGTATCGATGTGCCATCTCATAGACTGCTTTTAAACGCGAGACGTGCATTTCGAGTAAGACCCCATACTCATATGGACTCTTCAGCATCTTTTCAAAGTCTTCTAATTTTCTAACGGAAGGCAGGATCTTCTGTCCAAAATATGTCATGCGTTCTCCCCCTGATTCGTAATGTGTCCTAAGTATGTCGTGAAACTGAGGTATTAGGCAATGCTCTTTTCATGAAAATAAGTGAAAAGAGCGCTACGATTAGGGTATAGCTTAACGAAACGATTTATTTTCAGGAGGTGAATGCGCAGTCCTACCGTCTGTGCACGTCAATGAGTCAGCAAAAACGGATCACTATTTATTTATTCTCGATTTTAATTAATGCCCTAGGTAACAGCTTTATGGTAACCGCCTCGATCGGCAGTGCACCTTGGACATCAGCGAGTGAAGCTGTCGCGGCGATCTCACCGTTAACTGTCGGACTCGCTATCATCGTCTTACATGCGCTTGCCTTGATTGCAGCGCTTTCTCTTGGAAGCCGCTTCAGTTGGTGGACGATCGTCCTCAGTTTCGCACTCGTCGTACTGTTCGGCGCCGCAATTGATTTCTTCTTATCAATCCATCAATTGATCTACACACCACAAGGACTATGGATGCGCGGCTTGTATATGTTAATCGGTATGCCGTTGATTTCACTTGGACTCGCACTTTATCTCCAAATCGGCTTCGTGTTGATGCCGCCAGATTACTTGATGAAATCACTCATCATCCGCTTTAAAAGTACATCAATCGGAGCAACGATTAGTCTCGGGATTCCTTTTTTGATTGCCAGTCTCTTTTCACTGATTGAACGTCAATTGATCGGCATCGGAGTCGGGACTTTTATTTTCTTACTATTGAATGGTCCGCTGATCGAATGGTTTCAGCGACTGTTCCCGATTACGGCTCGTCCGCCTAAACGAACTAGTTCTTAAATACTCAAAGAAAAGAGTTGCTCACGGACGAATTCGTCCATGAGCAACTCTTTTCTTTACGTGTAGGATTTTCTCTGGAAAACAAGAATTGACGCGCCTAATAAGACGATGATATGCGCCATTACGAACAAGACGGAGAATGTTAAAGATGTTCCCATTGCTTCACTGATACCATAGGAAACAGAATCCTTGAAATACATCGACCAGTCCAAGTGCATGAATACGATCCATTTGGCAATCGCTGGTTTAAAGCCGATCAATAGACTTCCCGCAATGCTCGTAAAGAACTGCGCTAATACGGTAAAGCCAATGATCATACCGACCGAGCGGAATAATAATGAGAAGAACAACGTCATAAATATCGTAAAAATCGGACTGACGACCTCAACGATCGTGTCGCGGAACAGGATCGGATCTCCTACCTCTGAAAACACAAATGAGCCTGCGTAGACGATCGCAGCGATGAACACGAATTGGAATAACATGATCAAGATCGAGAAGATCAGCTTCGAGAAATAAATCGTCATTCGTGAATATGGACTCATTAATAGATGTTTCATCGTATCATATCGTACTTCATTCCCGATAGCTTCTGCCGTGAAGACGATCGTGATGATCCCTAATAAGGAGGTCAACAACACAAACGTTAAGGAATAGTAATCATAGCGTGTGAACTCAAAATCATTTGTCTTCGCCACAATGATAATACCAACCGCAATGACGACATATAGCGCTAAGACGATTTTCGCTTTTTTAGTCGTCCACCATTTCATCCATTCATTTTGTATGAGCGAAAGCATGTGAATCCCCCTCTTTTTTCGTTACTTGCAGGAATTGTTCTTCGAGCGTCAAGCGTTTGACGGTCAATTCATGTAAGTCAGCAATCGGCACGACAAGTCGGGCAATCGCCGGACACTCACTTTCCGGTGCTGTGATGATGATTTGTTCATCAAGTACTTCTGATGGATAGTTCGCGATGCGAAGGGCTTCAAGTACGTCAGTCATCGCTTCCTTATTGACGCGAAGTGCCACCTTTGCTCCGGTTTCGTTACGAACCGATTCGACTGACTTGATGACACCTTGATCAATGATGGCATATCGATCACTGATTTGTTCCATTTCACTCAGCATATGACTTGAGATCAAAATTGCGATATCCTGCTCACGCGCCATTTGTCGTAAATACTCACGAAGTTCTGCGATCCCGGATGGATCCAGACCATTCGTCGGTTCATCTAAAATCAAGACGCGCGGATTATGTAACAACGCGCGAGCAATTCCAAGACGTTGCTTCATTCCGAGTGAGTACTCTTCGACTTTCTTCGAAAGCTTTCCTTCTAAACCAACGAGACGAGCAAGTGCGTCATAATCGACTTGTCCGAGTCCTGGAATCAGGTTTTTTGCATGTATCAAGTTTTGTTTGCCTGTTAAATAAGGATAAAAAGCTGGATTTTCAACGATTGCTCCGATTTGTGTTAATGCCTTCGAACGCTCTTCTACGACATCATAGCCATTGACCGTGACTCGCCCAGCATCCTGCTCAAGCAGACCCGTGATGATACGAATCGTTGTCGTCTTCCCTGCCCCATTTGGTCCGAGGAAGCCGAACACTTCTCCTGGGGATACCTCAAAACTGACGTCTTTTAGAATTTGCTCTTTTCCGAGACGCTTTGAGATATTTTCAATCTTTAACATCTGCTCTTCCTCCTCATTCATATTTTGTTTATGCTATATAGTGTACGTGAATTCCCTGCGAAAGTTTCTTTTCTTACAAATATGTAATCTGATTCCAAATAAAAATCCGCTAACGCAGAAATTTGAGACTAAATAAGGAATGGAGTCTTCAGATGATTCTTTTTGAAGAAATGACACGTGAACATTTTCCGATCGTTCAATCACTGTACGCAAGCGTTCCAGAGTATGCATGCCTAGAAGAACGGGCGCTACCACTCTCTGATTCGATCTTACAGGAGGAATTCTTGAATCCCGATACTGTATCGCTGATCGGGTATATCCATGGAGAACCTGTCTTACTGATTGACTACCTCCCAAAGCATCCGCAAGACGGTACAACGTGGATTGGTTTATTTTTACTTGATGCTTCTCATCATGGTACCGGAACGGGTAATCGGTTACTGTCCGCCTTTTTCAATCAATTCTTAAGTCGAGAGTCACAGATTCACCTCGCCGTATTACCTGATAACGCAAAAGCCCGACGGTTTTGGGAAAAACATGGATTCCGTTACGTGCGAACGAGCATCTCGAACCGTGAACAGCAAATAGACGTCTATGTATATGAGTCAAACAAAAAACAAATGAGAAACGTATGAATGGAGTATCACACAATGTCCAGACCCTCACTTCGCTTTGACATCCTATTAGCGGGATTGATTTCCCTATTATTTTTTAGCATGACGCTGTTGTTGACCTTCTTCATCAGTCAACACGCGACAAGCCGACTCCAATCGGAAGTCAGAATGAATCTGTCAACGACTGCTCATCAACTATCCGACAAGCTCGATCATTACATGTGGTCACGCTATGCAGAAGTGAAGTTGCTCGGCTCTTTATCAACGATTCAACAAACAGATCAAAAAGTAGAAACACGTCGGACACTAGAGGAGTTACAACGACAGATTCCCGACTTTTCTTGGATTGGTCGTTTAGATGCGAACGGTAAAGTCATTGCGTCAACGAACCAGATTCTTGAAGGAACATCGATCAAAGAACGACCTGTTTTTCAAGAAGCATTATCGCAACCATTCATCGGTGATGTTCATGAAGCCGTCCTACTCGCAAAATTATTGCCGAATCCAAGTGGTGAGCCACTCCAATTTGTCGATATAAGTACACCTTTATATGATAAGGGACGATTTTCCGGCGTCCTCGCGACACACCTCAGTTTCGAATGGGCTAAAGCGATTGAACAAAGTTTCCAGAGCGCTACCTCTTCTCTCCAAAAAGTCGATGTCTTCATCGTTAGTCAAGATCGAAAGACTATTTTGCTTGGACCAAACGGATGGAGTGGTAAGACATTGCCTACTAGTGTAACGCTCACTTCGAATGCTCCTGCGACCGCTTTTTGGAAAGAGAAAGAATTCGTCTCTGGTCAAAGTACGAGCCGTGGTTACAAAGACTATGATGGACTAGGTTGGACGGTTCTCGTGCGTCAACCGACATCGATTGCCTTCGCTGATGCCGACGCTTTACGCCAAACGATTTTCATCGCTGGGTTAATTGCCTCTCTCATTACAGCCGTGCTTGGGTGGATGTTAGCGAAACTGCTGACTCGACCACTCTTAAAAATCACGCATGCCGCACAACAAATGCAAGGTGATCCTTCAAAATCACTTCCGAACCATCGTGGAATCCGAGAAATCGAGACATTGACAGATGCCCTACAGCAACTGATTCGTCGATTGCTGCATACCGAAAAAGAAAAACTGACGTTTGAACGATTATCGCAACGTGACAGTCTCACGGGTCTTGCGAATCGAAATGGTCTTGCTCAATACATCGAACAATTACCTATAGGAACGCATTCCATCTACCTTTGTCTCGATTTAGACGGTTTTAAAGCAGTTAACGACACATATGGGCACGCACTTGGTGATCTCCTCCTGATCGAGGTCGGTCAACGTCTCAAACAGTTACTTCCACCTGGTGGCTTCGTCGCTCGTCTTGGTGGCGATGAGTTCATCATCGTCTTAACGAATCAGTCTGTAGTAGAAGCACAACACTTAGGTGAACAATGGATTGCCCATGTCTCGATGCCTTATCATTTAGAAGAACAGACCGTCCATATCGGAATGAGCATCGGACTCGCTGAACAGATAGCAGATGAATCGCTCGAGCAAGTCATGCACCATGCGGATTTAGCGCTCTATCGTTCGAAGCAAGATGGTAAAGGATGTATTTCCGTTCATTGACCTTTTGGAACGGAGGATTGACAAGCGCGTTTCTCCTCCGTAAGGTGAACGAGAAGCGTATAAATTTTCAACAAGGAGCTGTCAGCATGAATCAATGGACACGTGAAGCACGATATCGTCCCCTCTCGGATGTCGATCCGACCGTATACCAAGTGATGAAGGAAGAAGTAAGAACATCTCCTTGGCGATTTTCTTACCATATCCAACCTCCAACCGGACTTTTGAATGATCCGAACGGCTTCGTCTACCACGACGGTCTTTATCATTTATTTTATCAATGGTTCCCACTCGGTCCTGTTCATGGTCTAAAGTACTGGTATCACATGACATCAAAAGACCTCGTACATTGGTTCGATGAAGGGGCCGCCTTGATTCCAAATGACGATCCTGATTCGCACGGCGCTTATTCCGGTAGTGGCTTCATCAAAGATGATCAAGTGCACATCATGTACACCGGTAACAAACGGGACGCGGAGTGGAATCGCCATACGAGTCAAATCGTTGGGCACCTTCGTTCGGATGGACGGATTGAAAAACACTTACCACCTGCTATTCCAACCGTTCCTGAAGGCTATACAGAACATTTTCGTGATCCGAAAGTCTTTCAAGATGCATCGGGCATCTGGTACTGCATACTTGGAGCACAGCGCACTGACTTGACAGGTTGTACTGTCATTTATCAGTCTCCAGATGCAGAGCACTGGACGTTGGTCGGTGAGTTACGGACGAACTACCCGACATTCGGTTATATGTGGGAATGTCCTGATTATTTCGAGCTTAATGGAAAAGGCGTCTTTCTCTTTAGTCCTCAAGGGATTGAGCCAGATGGTACGAACTATCAAAATATTTTCCAGTCCGGTTACTTCATCGGGGAACCGTTAGCTTTACCCAACTTAACATTCACACATGAACCTTTCCAAGAACTCGATTTCGGATTCGACTTCTATGCGCCACAAACAACTGAGGCGGCAGATGGTCGACGGATTCTTGTTGGTTGGATGGGTTTACCGGACATTAGTTATCCTTCTGACATTTATAACTGGGCACATGCTTTGACATTGCCGCGTGAATTAACGATCGAACAGGGACAACTTCGTCAACGACCTGTCCATGAACTGACACAGCTACGAAAAGAAACCTTATTTGACGAAACGATTCTTTTCGAGCAAGATGTGACGGTTGCGGAAGCCGAGATTTTCGAACTCGTGATGACAGACTTGAAGCTGTCGTCGGATTCGTTCCGCTTCTCAATTCGTCAAGACGTTACAGAAGAAACCCTATTTAAATATGATGTCGTTTCGCGTCAATTTACGATTGACCGGAGTCGTTCGGGTGTGGAGGTTCCTGCTGAATCATTTGGTACATCACGATCGACTGTCCTTTCGAAAGACTTGCAGACATTACGTTTGTTTGTGGACCGGTCCTCGTTCGAACTTTTCCTCAATGATGGAGAAGCCGTCGCAAGCGGACGTATTTTCCCAAAAGCAACGAGTCGAGGTATCGGATTCTCTGGTGAGGCGATTGCCCACCTCTCTATTTACGATTTATCTTAAATAGCAAAAAGCATTTTCCTGAATAGAATCAGGAAAATGCTTTTTTACTTCACTGCTTCAATCGTGATTCCTTTTCTAAATCGAAGGCGAGAATATGTTGCTCTCCGATTGGACCCATGACCGATTGTAACGTATCGACATATCCCGTCTTGAAATACAGTGATTTTGCAGCGATATTCTTTTTATTGACCGCAAGTGTAATCGATGTGACTTCCGGGAAATGATGATGGACGAACTCCGGTAACTGCATCATCGCTTCCTTCGCGTATCCTTGATGTTGATGCCGTTCATCAATCGAAAAGGCACGTAACAGGACACTTTGTTCATCCGTCCGGTGTGTTTTAGGGGGATTGAGATGGAGAATAAAAAATCCGACGACGAGTTCGTCTTTTTTAATAACAACCGGAAACTTATCGGGATGTGCAACCGCATCCGTAACGACATCTGTTGGAAAAGAAGTAAACTGAACTTGTTCTTCCGGAAGAATGAACGCCTCACATTGTTCATAATGTTCATTTGTATACATGTGTAATTTCACTACAGACATTCTCATTCCGCCTTCCCTCTTTGTACAGGACAAGAGAGTACTCTCTTACATCTATTCCCATTTTAATATTTTTGAGTCCATTTGCCTAGTCTTTTAAAGTCACTCCTCTTACATTGCTTCCAATAGTCTTTTGTCTCTTTATTCCACGGTTCGTCTTTCAGTAATCCAATCCGATCATCAAAAATGCTACACTAGGGAGAGTTCGATTTAATGGACACGAAATTAAACGCTCGAGGTGAACTGTATCATGCATGAAGATTTTTTCAAACAGATGGAGCGATTGACCGGCATTCAATTGAATCCTGTCCAACAACAGGCAATTGAACATGACCATGGTCCGTTGCTGTTACTCGCCTCACCCGGCTCTGGAAAAACAACGACCCTTAATTTTAAGATTGCCTATTTGATTTTACAAAAAAAAATTGAACCACATCGTATTCTTGGACTGACCTTCAGTAAAGCGGCAGCTCGCGAGATGGCGGATCGATTTTATCATTTATTCCATGAACTAATCGGAACGACAGCGGCTTTTTCGACAATCCACAGTTTTGCTTTTCAAGTCGTCCGGGACCATACGTCTCAACAACGCCTCTCCTATACGATCATCGAAGGACCGATGGATCAACAACATCCGAATGCGCCACATAAACGGATGTTACTGCGCCGTATTTTCCAGGAAATTAATCGGAGTGTCATTACCGATGATCAAATGGATGAGTTGTTACGGATGATTTCCTTTGTCAAAAATCGCCTTCTTTCTTTAAAAGAAATCAAGGCAGTACCGACGGCGATCAAACACTTTCCTGACATCTATGTCGCATATGAACAATTCAAGTCTCGTGATCCTGTACATCCGTTACTTGATTTCGATGATATGTTGACATATGCTAATACGATTTTGGAACAAGACCGTCGTCTATTGCAACATTACCAACGTCGCTTCGATTATATTCTGACAGATGAGAGTCAAGATACATCACTCGTTCAACATCAACTGGTTGAAAAGTTAGCCTTACCCCATAATCGCCTTTGTGTCGTCGCGGACGATGACCAGACGCTTTACAGTTGGCGTGGCGCAGATGCATCCAAGATTCTCCACTTCAAGGATACGTATCCGAATGCGACGATTCTTTACATGGAACAAAATTATCGCTCATCAAAGGACATCGTCTCAGTCGCCAATCAATTCATCCAACGTAATAAAGCACGTTATCCGAAACAGATGTTCACGGAGAATGCTGCGGTTCGTCCAATTATCTTAGAGACGCTACCGACTTATGAAGATCAGACTCGTTATTTATTGAATCAGTTACGGACGGAAACGAATTACCGCGAAGTCGCCATCTTATATCGCAACAATGCTTCTTCGATCAACGTCATGAATGCGTTAGATCAAGCAAACATTCCTTTTTACATTAAGGATGTTGATCATAAATTCTTCAGTCATTGGATTTTGAAGGATATTTTAAATTTCATGACATTCGCACAAGATCCAACAGATATCGAGGTTCTAGCAACCATCCATACGAAGTTCGCCGGATATATCTCGAAAGCTCAACTGGCTCAATTGCAACAGTTTGGTTCGGGTGAATCTGTATTTGATCTACTCATAAACAAAATCGAAATGAAGTTTTATCAAAAGAAACAACTTCAACAAATGAAGCGCACATTCGCTTCCATTCAGACCGTTCGACCGTCTGCTGCCCTCTCTTTGATTCGTCATGAACTGGGCTACGAAAAGAATTTGCGGAAAATGAGTGAGAGTCTCGGTTTTAGTCTCGACCACCTGCTTGAGACATTAAATACGATCGATAACATCGCAAGTGATGTACCGACGTTACTCGCCTTTCGTGAGCGGATTGCGCATCTCGAACAGTTGATGCGTGATGCGAAACAAAACAAAAATCAAAATGCGGTCACTCTTTCGACCTTTCACAGTGCAAAGGGACTTGAATTTGATCGCGTCTTTATGATTGATCTCGTTGCTGGTATTCTTCCATCGGCTGACACGATCAAGGCGTACAAGAATGGACAACTCGATGATATGGAAGAAGCAGCACGCTTGTTTTACGTCGGGATGACACGGGCACGACACGAACTGCATCTCCTGTCTTATCGTTTTAAATCGAAATCGTTCGATGTCTCACCATTCGTCGAAGACGTTCATCGTCTTGTTACACCGGATTCCGCAAAACGAAAAATAGAACGCCAACGTCCTGCCATTGCAGCGCAAGCTAAAGTTCCTCCACTTCCGATCACTGAGAACATGCGTGTATCGCATACAGCATTTGGTCCCGGAACCGTCTTGCACCTGGTTGATGACGTGCTAGAAATTTCATTTGATCAAGGAATGAAAAAACAGCTTTCGTTACAAGTCTGCTCCGAAAATGCATTACTCGAAATTTTATAAGACAAAAAAGAGGCTGACTCAAAAGTCAGTCTCTACAAAGATAAGGGGGACAGATCATCAATCTGTCCCCCTTATCTCATAATAAAAAGAATGACGCGTCACACGCCACTCCTACAGGAAAAACGCATTTGTGCGTTGTCAGAGACGAACAAGACCCGCTTTCCTGCTTCAAGGAAGCAGGAAAACTGGCTTGTGTCTCGCCTGAGGAAAGGGCGTGAAAAGACGCGTCATTCTTTTTTTGAGTCAGCCCCTTTTGGTATATATCAGTTTTTAGGTGATGACTCATTTTGACGAATCAAGGCATCTCTGATTTCTGTCAATAGTTTTTCTTCTGTCGTTGGTACCGCTTCTTCTTCGACGACTTCTTCCTTCTTCCGGAACGAAGTGATTCCTTTGACGAAGATGAACAAAGCAAAGGCAATCAATAAGAATTCGATACTCGCCTGAAGGAACTGACCGTACTGTAATTTTGCATTTCCGACCATGATTGATAATCCTTTGACATCAATACCACCGATGATGATACCGATCAACGGCATGAAGACGCTGTCGACGAGTGATTTGATAATCCCGCTGAACGCAGCACCGAGAATGACTCCGACCGCTAAATCGATCACATTGCCTCGAAAAGCAAACTCCTTAAATGCCTTAAACATGAAAAATCCCCCTTACCAAGCACGGGACGCCAATTGCTGAATCGCATATCCGACGCCGTGCTCATCGTTTGTTTTCGTTACGTGATGCGCAATCGCTTTTGCTTCATCATGACCATTCCCCATCGCGATCGCCTTTCCAGCAACCTTAAACATGGGAAGATCGTTCAAATTATCACCGATGACAGCGACTTGTTCGATCGGCACACCAAGGTGGTCCGCGAGGATTTTAACTGCCGTTCCTTTATCGGCACCGACTGCCATGACTTCGATGTTATCGTGTCCTGACGACGTGACATAGACACCCTCGACTTTCTGCTCGATTTCCTGCCAGATTGTTTTCATCAATTCTTGATCAAATGAGAACGAAATGAACTTGAATACTTTTCCCGCTTGATTACGAATGTATGACCGGAATCCATCAATCATCTTGACGTCTTCGTGGACATAATAGCGATCGTGGAAGAAATCAAGCACTTGTTTTGCCCGATCACTTTCTTCACTTAATTCTTTTAACGAATCGTAGGCTGCATCAATCGTCGCTCCTTGCGCTGTCACGAGTCCTTGATCACAGAACATCTCGAAGAAGACTTCGTACTGGCTAATGATGCCGTAAATTTGCTGTGCCTGTTCTGTCGTTAGAGTCGTCGCACTCAACTCTTCTCCATCGACGGTCATCACACGTGCCCCGTTTGAAGCAATGATCGGACAATGAATTCCTGCGGCATCCGTCAATTCTTTAGCATTTAAGTAATTACGTCCTGTTGCAATTGCAAACTCGACACCTTGTTCGCGTGCTGCTTCAATTGCCTGAATCGTCTCCGGTTCTATTCGTTGTTTGCCCGAAAGAACGGTACCATCCATGTCTGATACGAGTAATTTAATTGGATTTGCCATCGTCTTCACTCTCCTCTTTTTCTATTTCCATACCACTATACCATTTTTCACATTTTGACTGGTCGTAAACACAGTTTACAAGATTGGTGACAACAAACGCGAAATACTTTCCTTGAATTTGATCATTCTTGAACGCGCAACATACGACTCGACCGTCATGAGCTTTGATACATCACAATCGGCTAAGAAGAGCCGTTCTAGTTCAATTGCTACTTCCTGATCATAGACGATTGTATTCATTTCGAAATTTAAACGGAAACTTCGTGCATCGATATTCGTCGTCCCGACTGAAGCAATCTCTCCATCAACAACAATCGTCTTCGCATGTAAAAATCCAGGTTCATACGTGTAGACTTTAGCTCCGTACGACAACAACTCTCCTACAGCAGCTGTCGTCGCCCAGTAAACGAATGGATGGTCCGGCTTATTCGGAATCATGATGCGCACCTCCACTCCAGACAGAAGGGCTGCCTTACATGCATCTAAATAACTCGTGTCTGGAATGAAATAAGGCGATTGAATGTAAATCGTCCGCTTTGCCTCATTGATCATCTTGATCAAAGCAAGCTTCAGATATTCTGAACGGGAATCCGGACCCGACGTGACGATCTGCATCGGTAATATATTCTGAACCCTGTGTATCCCGTAGTAGAACAATGATTTTTCTGTATAGACGTCACTCGCTTGATTCCAGTCAAGAATAAAACGGTCGAGCTGATCGTGAACGACATCACCTTTCAAGCGAAAATGCGTATCCCGCCAGTAGCCGAACTTTTCGTCGATACCTAGATATTCCGTACCGACGTTAAATCCACCAATGTAGCCGATTCGACCGTCAATGATACAGGATTTACGGTGATTGCGGTTATTTAAGCGAAAATTAACGAAACCGATCGTCGACGGGAAAAAAGCGAACACTTCTCCCCCGTGTACCAGTAAATCTTTGAAATCCGTCCGTTTGAGACTACGTGATCCGACAGCATCGTATAATAGACGGACTTTGATTCCACGACGAGCACATTCGGTTAATGCATCGATCAACGCTAGCCCAAGGCGATCTTTCTGAATGATGTAGTATTGAATATTCACTTCATGTTCTGCCTGGCGGATATCTTGAATCATCCGATTGAATTTCTGTTCTCCATCCGAAAGAATCTGGAGTTGATTCGAGAGACTGAGTAACGAACCGTTCGACATCAGATTCATCCGAATCATATCCCGGTGCTTTTGAATCATCGGGTGCCGCCCCATCGTCACGAGTTCTTTTTTCTGTAAGGCAATCCGTCTATCGTGTTCTAGTTGTTCTTCTTCCGTAATACGATAAAAATTCGATTTTTTCAACAATCTTCCGAAAAACAGATAGACGAGAAACCCAACGAGTGGAACGAAATACAAGATGAACACCCATGCCCACGTCGCACCAATATCGCGCCGTTCGAGAAAAATAACCGTTAGGACCGCAAAGATATTCATGATGAGCAATCCGTAGACGATGATGATCGTGAACGTACTCCATACTTCCACCATACGATTCCCTCCCGTTTCAACGGTATTGTTCGATTTTGGTCCCTTGTCTCCTATTCCCGTTTCCTTCCGTGTCATTCTTTTGAAGACAAAAAAACCTTTTTAAAGCACAAATGGCTTCAAAAAGGTTTAGGTCTTTCATGATTCTTGACATGGTTCCGGTTGTTGTAACGCCATTTGTTCAAGTGTCGCTTTGACACCTGCTACACAGTCTGGCAATCCAACACCATCATAAGCAAGTCCGGCTAAATGAATGTGTGGATAGTGCGAAGCGATGGTTTCTCGCACTTCTTGAATCCGCTGTGCATGCCCTACCGTGTAGGCCGGTAAGCCGTCTAATAGACGACTGATGACGACACGTTCCGGTTGCAACGGACGACCACAGATGGCTTCAAGATCTTCTAAGACGACCCGTTCAATCATTTCGTCTGATTCACGAACGAGTGCATCTTTTCCGGGACGACCGATGAAGGCACGAAGCACGGTATGATTCGGTGCTGCATGATTCCACTTTTGATCAATCGCCGTACACGCTGTAATCGAATACGGTGCCTGACGGTTGACGATGAAACCTGTTCCATCGATCGGCAACGCTGTTTCCTTATCGAAAATCAACGTGACTGTCGCCGTCGAGTGTGTCGAGAGGTTCGCAAGCCCAGGCAGCGTCGCTTCTGGTAACAGGGACACGACTTGGCGATGCGGAATCGTCAACAAAATATCATCGGCATACTCTGGACCATGATCCGTTTCGAGACGATACCGCCCATCTTCTTCCCGTTTAATCGAGCGAAGTGGTGTCTCAAGACGAATTTCTGTCCGTTCAAGCACCTCTTCTAGCCGCTCGACGAGAGACTCGAGTCCAGTAGCGAGCGATAAAAATTGACCTGTCGCTTTGAGCGTCGGACCTTGTTCTTGGTCAAGCGGACGCATGAGACGCATTCCTTCAAACAAACTTCCTGCCTTTTGTTCATTTGCAACAAATTGTGGGTAGGTCGCAAACGTACTCATCCGGTCGATATCACCAGCATAAATGCCTGAAAGAAGCGGTTCGATCAGCTTTTCGACGAGCGCATCTCCAAGACGCGGACGCAAATACTCTCCTAGTGGGATATCTGTTTCTGGAATCGTCAAATCAGGAGCAGGGTGAAGCAATCGTTCTGACACTTCTGCTTTTTCTTCTTCCGTCAACAAAGAAGTCTTTGCAAATAACTCTAAATCCGTCGGGATACCCATGACGGCACCTTTTGGAATCGGGTGGAGACCTCGCGCATCCAATATATAGGCTTGCGACGTGTTATTACGAACGAGTTGCTCCCCTAATCCAATCTCTTCGATGAGATCCGTCAGTACGTGTTTTCGTGCGACATACGAATCTGGTCCCCGCTCGATCGTCAATCCTTCGTCCCGATATGTTGCCACCTTACCACCGAGACGACCTTCTGCCTCAAGTAACGTGATGTTCATTTCCGGAAACTGTTTCTCTGCATAATAGGCGGCCGCAAGTCCTGATATACCGCCGCCCACGATGACGAGACGTTTACTGGACATAACTACCCACCTGTTTCGCGACGGCTTCCGTGACAGCTTTCATGAAAGCAGGATCCGCGTTTGGCATGACAGGTCGCGCATAATGGATTCCGAGTTCGTCGCAGACGACTTTACACTCATAGTCATTATCGAATAATACTTCTAGATGGTCCGCAACGAAGCCGACTGGCACGTAAACGAACGCTTCGTATCCTTTTTCTTCGTAAACATCACGCGTCAGATCCTGAACATCAGGGCCGAGCCATGGCTCAGGTGTTTGTCCAGCTGATTGCCAACCTGTGATCATATGCGGTACACCGGCACGTTGTGCAATCAATTCGGCAGTTTCTTTCAATTGCTCTGGGTACGGATCGCCGTTTGCGATGATTTTCTCAGGCAGACTGTGCGCCGAAACGACGAGAACGGCTTTTTCTTCAGGAACTGGTAAAGCGTCGAACGTCTTGCGGATTTCTTTCCCCCACCAATCGAGAAATGCTTCTTCTTTGTACCACGATTCAACGGATGCGAGACGAATACCGTGCTGATCTGCGACTTCCTTCGCACGACCATTATATGAACGAATACTGAACGTCGAATAGTGCGGTGCTAAAACGACCGTGACCGCTTCTGTGATGCCGTCTTTTGCCATTTGCTCGACAGCATCCTCAACGAATGGCTCGATGTGCTTTAGACCAAGATAAAGCTTAAACTCGATTTCACCGGCATATTTCTCAGACAATTGACGGTGCAGCTCTTCTGCTTGGTCAATCGTGACCTGTGCGAGTGGTGAGACTCCACCAATGGCTTCGTAGCGTTCCGTCAACTCTGCCAATGCTTCTGGAGACGGTTTGCGTCCGCGGCGGATATGCGTATAATACCGCTCGATATCTTCAGGTTTATACGGCGTACCATACGCCATGACAAGTAATCCTAACGTCTTCATTTTTCTACCTCCATTTTTTCTTTCGAATAATCATGGATAAATGCAGTCAAACGTTTCAATACTTCTGGATCAACTTCCGGGAAGATGCCGTGACCGAGGTTGAAGATGAACCCTGGTTGTTTCATTCCCATGTCGAGAATCTCCTTCGCTTTCGCTTCAAGGATATCCCATGGTGCTAACAGATAAGACGGATCGAGGTTCCCTTGGACGGGTTTCGTCAGCCCACGTTCACGTGCTTCATCGATCGATAAGCGCCAATCGAGTCCAACGACGTCTAACGGTAAGCTATGCCACTCTTCTGCCAAATGACTCGCCCCTACACCGAACATGATCATCGGCACGCCTGTATCTTTTAGTTCCGTGAAAATGCGTTCCATCGTCGGTTTGATGTAACGGACATAATCTTTCCGGCTTGTCGTTCCGACCCATGAATCAAAGATTTGGAACGCTTGAATCCCTGCATCTACTTGTGATTTGATGTAATCGATGACCATGTCACCTAGTTTCTCCATTAAGGCATGCCATACTTCAGGTTGTCCATACATCAATGCTTTCGTTTTATGGTATCCCTTTGAAGGTCCACCTTCAATCATATAGCTCGCAAGTGTAAATGGCGCCCCGGAAAAACCAATTAACGGCACTTCAAGTCGTTCCCGTAATAAACGAATTGTTTCATAAATGTACGGAATATCTTCACGGTTGAACGGTTGCAGTGCTTCGACATCTGCCATCGTGCGAATCGGATTCGCAATGACTGGACCAATGCCACTCTTGATTTCAACATCAACGCCCATCGACGGAAGTGGCGTCATGATATCTTTATATAGAATCGCTGCATCGACTCCTAGTTGTTTTACAGGTAGTTCTGTCACATATGCGCCTAGCTCCGAGTCATGCGTGATCTCGAAAAGCGTCCGTGTCTTCTTGATTTCACGATATTCCGCTTGATAACGACCTGCTTGTCGCATGTACCAGACGGGAACGTGATCAATCTGCTCGCCACGGATCGCCCGCAAAAACGTATCATTGAATTTCTTCATCATAACTACCCCTTTATACTCGTTCTAACGCCCCAAAAAACGTACGATAAGTTTGTGAACACAGAAACATTATATCTGAAATTAAGAAGTCTGTGCCAATAAATCGTTTACAAAATGACAGTTCTGTTACCAGTTCATGAAATGTTCACTGTTTCTTGTAAAGACCGAATGCAGCGTTTAACTGACCACGAATTAAGTCAGAACGTTGCTGTTCCGTTACCTTACGTTCTTTTTCTCGAATTTCGTGCGTGCGCCAACCATCCTCGATTTTTTCCGCGACTTCGACGAGTCGCTCGACATCCGTAAACGAATATTTTCGCGTCTTTCCATTTGTCCGTTCTGGAAAGATTAATTTCCGTTCCTCATAGTAACGAATCTGACGTTCTGACAAGCCGGTCAATTCACAGACGATTCCGATCGACATCACCTTTTTTTCGCGGTACTTCATCTCCGTCACTCCTTTCTACAAAAATACCATGTCAGATTTTCTGACACAACACGTTTCTTTTAAAGTATTTCCGTCTAAAGTAAACACATACTTTAAATGGATAAAGGAGGAACGATAATGAAACTGGAACAACTCGCAATTTCAGTCGATACGTTTTATGTCTTATTCGCAGCACTGCTCGTCTTTACGATGCAAATCGGATTCTTACTTCTGGAAACAGGGATGTTACGGGCAAAGAACGCGGGGCACGTCGCTGTTAAACAAATTATCAGCTTCTCAGTTGCCGCTCTCGCCTTTTGGGCTATCGGATTCGGATTGACGTTCGGTGATGGTAACTCCATTATCGGAACAGAAGGATTCTTCTTACATGGAGGATTCAGCAGTCTTGATTGGTCGAACATCACGATTGATGTAAAGTTCCTCTTCCAACTCTCGTTTGTCGCCGTCTCTCTCGCAATCGCTTGGGGCGGATTCGCAGAACGTGCTAAATTATCCGTTTACTTGTTGTTCGGAACGTTTTTCGTTGCTATCATCTATCCGATCATTGCTCGTTCCGTTTGGGCAGGTGGATTCCTTGGTTCGCTCGGAATGCAAGATTTCGCCGGGTCAACGGTCGTCCACTTACAAGGTGGGATTGCTGCACTTGTTGCTGCTTTACTGCTTAAGAAAAGAATCGGTGCTGAAAAAACACCGTTGCTTGGACACAATGTCATTTATTCTGTCGTCGGTGCCTTCATCCTCTGGTTATGTTGGTTCGGCTTCAACGCTGGTTCGACATTAACAATTGCCGACGGATTCTTTAGTTACGTTGCTTTGACGACGTTACTCGCGACTGCAGCAGGTGCCCTCGGCGCTCTTGCCATCTCGTTCTGGCACCGTCGCGTCGCAGATATTCCTTCGATCATCAACGGTGTATTAGCTGCACTCGTCGCCATTACTGCAGCCTGTGCCTTTGTGGAACCATGGGCAGCCGTCGTCATTGGTTTCCTTGCTGGTGTGATCACGTATGGAACGAGCATTCTTCTCGCAAGTCGCGTGGATGATCCACTTTGCGCCTTCTCCGTTCATGGCGTCGCTGGTATCTGGGGTACACTCGCAACTGGATTCTTCGCTTCACCACGACTTGTTGAAATCACAGGTATCGGACAAGCAGGACTCTTCTATGGGGGTGGCTTCACTCAACTCGGTGTTCAAGCTCTTGGTGTCGTCTTTGCTATCGTCATCGTCAGCGTCTTAAGTTATGCTTTCTTAAAAGTCCTCGACCTTACGATCGGACTTCGAATCACACGCGAAGATGAACTCCGTGGTCTTGACGTCGCGGAACATGGTCAAGCTTCTTACGATCTTCCTGCTCCTGTCAGCAAGGAATTGCATATGGTTGAAGAAGAAGATCTATCAAACGAACGTGTCAATTAATGGTTCATAACGAATAAGAGCCTATGCGATGAACATCCATCGCGTAGGCTCTTTCTTGTTTATTATTTTCGGGCATAGTATTCACCAATTACAAGTGCTATAGCTGCCCCACCAACGACATACATGGATCCACTTAAGAAGAATCCAAGTAGCGTCAAAACGATGCATTGACTGATTGCTGCGAAGCGGATGATTTTCCGTTTAGCATGTACGGCATTCCCAAATGGCAATAAGCGAGTCAACAGATGCTGATCGACTGCTTTCGTAAACGGCGCCAATTGAAAACTCGTTAATCCACCAAACGCAGGAATCGCAAGTGCCACGAACCAAACGTTACCGCTCGCCAACCACATGAACACAGCCCCGATCAGTGTTAAACGAACAATCAATCCGATGCCGTCCCCACTCCGGATGAACTGTTTGACATACAAATAATCGAATGTCGTCTGGGCTTGGTACGGAATCCGCTCGACCATGTTACTTAAGAGACGACGGTGTTTATACGTTGCCGATAGATGTGGGACATCGACGAACCAGTTGGCTAGTCGATAAAAACGATCACGTGATTCTCGTTCGAGCGCAATCCATTCACGTAATGGGAGATGATCCTGACGCTTCAGATGAAGGACGACCATTAACAGCAAGGCAACGACGATCGACATCCATGCCATATCGATGATGACGAGTAGTGCTGCTCCAAATGCATACAATAACACTGTTCGATGTGCGATGCCTTCAAGCTTGGATAAATTCGCAGCCGCTCCGAACAAAGCAAGTGCTGCTCCAAGTAAAACAAGTTCAAGTGGTGTCGTCTGTTCCGTTCGAACATAGAGAACAACGACAGCTAAAAACGGAATCACGGCACGGATGATACCAAAAATCGCATTATATGCGCGCACCTGTTGCATGAAACTGGATAACTTCGCTAACACGGGTAATAGAAACACTTGATCCGCCTCGACAAGAAACGTTCGACTTGTCCGGTAGAGCGGCAGAATCAGAAATAAGGCTGCCATGACGAATCGACCTGGAAACGATGGATCGAGTTGGTCGAGGAAACGACCGTAGACGACTAATGCGTATAAAATAACAAAGTAGACGGTGAATAACAGTCCACCATTCGCCATATATCGTGTATATTTCACTGTTTCCGTCATCGCCGCCTGATACCGTTCCTTCCATAAGGACTGGCTATTCATCGTTCTGCCTCCTCGATCGCAGCAACGTACAGATCATCCAGCGTTCCATCTTGTAGTCCATAACGAGCTCGTAAAGCAGCCGTTGTCCCTTCCGCTGCAATATGTCCTTCATGTAAGAGAACGAATCGGTTGCAGTGGCGCTCGGCTGTCTCCAGGATATGCGTTGACATTAAAATTCCTTTACCGTCCTGCTTCAGTTCACTAAAAATCTGAAGCAACTCTCGGATTGCCAGTGGATCAAGTCCAACGAATGGTTCATCAACGATCAACAATTCACTCCCCGTGACAAGGGCGCACAAGATCATTGCTTTTTGTTTCATCCCTTTTGAAAAGACACTCGGAAACCATTCGAGTTGTTTCGTCATTCGAAGTCGTTCAGCGTAATGTTGCGCGCGCTCTGTCGCAATCGTCTCTTCGACATCATATCCTTGCGCCATTAAACGAAGATGCTCCCGCAACGTTAACTGTTCATATAACATTGGCTGTTCCGGAATATATGCGACTTGACGACGATACTCGGTTTCATTCGTTGCTAAATCCAATCCATTGATTCGAACTGATCCCGTCTTGACTGGTAGTAATCCAAGGATGTGCTTGATCGTCGTCGATTTCCCCGCACCATTTAAACCAATTAAACCAACGAGTTCACCCCGATCGACTTCGATATTAATGTCATGAAGGACGGTTTTCGATCCATATCCGCCTGATAAACCTTTGATATCCAATAACATGTTTGCCACTCCCTTTAAGCTCATCGTAAGGTAGATCTTCTTAGACTTTCTAGCTTCGTGCCTCATTTTTTAAAATATAATGTTTTAATACTTGTTTTTTCGGCAATTACTCTAAGTGTAATCGTTACATCAATATATGAAAACGATTTACATGCAAATCGAAAGTGAAAACGATGAATCGTTCATTTAATCTCTATCAAGTGGTCTAATCTTCTAGTCCTTTCAATGAATGATTTCTTTTTTTTCACTTTCACACGTGTTTATAACTGCCTGAAAACAGGTAAAACTAATATGTAGAGGAGTTGTTTAAAAATGGGATTCTTATGGGCATTAATCGTTGGTGGTCTCATCGGTTGGATCGCAAGTTTAATCATTGGAAAAGATGTACCGGGCGGCATCATCGGTAACATCATCGCTGGTTTCATCGGTTCGATGATCGGTCAAGCCATCTTTGGTTCAATGGGACCAAAAATCGCTGGTTTCGCAGTCATTCCGGCTATTCTCGGAGCAGTCATCTTGATCTTCATCGTTTCACTTATTCTCCGGGCAGTACGCAAGTAATCATAAATTTTAAATTGAAAAGGAGTGTTTTAAATGGGATTCTTATGGGCATTAATCGTCGGCGGTATTATTGGTTGGTTAGCAAGCTTGATTTTAGGTAAAGATGTTCCAGGCGGTATCATCGGTAACATTATCGCTGGTTTCGTAGGTGCAATCATCGGTCAAGCATTATTTGGAGATTGGGGTCCAATGGTTGCCGGATTCGCAATCGTTCCTGCTTTACTCGGAGCTATCATTCTTATCCTTATCGTATCGTTCATTCTCCGTGCGGTGAATAAACGATAACCAAAAATCCTCGGACGTTCTGTCCGAGGATTTTTTTAGTCTTTTAATTGTAACCACATGCCGTCTTCTCGCTCGACGACTCGTTTTTCTGCTCGTAAGTTCAACCATTCGAACACACCTTCGAGAAAACTAGACGGATATTCCCAAACGGTACCGACTTGCTCTCGCTTCTTTCGTTCTGGTTTTCCAGCGACAGCTTCCAATTCATCCGGAGTCTTATTCAATCGGATCAACAATTCTTGCACCTGACCCGACTGATAGGTCACTTCATATCCATCGTATCGTGCTCGGTTGGCAACAGTCGAATCAGGCGTACCGAACGTATTCTCGAACGAATCACGCGAACGTCCGAGATAGCCCGTCATCGTATTGATACTTTTTCCAGTTCGCGCTTTCACTTCCGTCTCAAGTAATGTTTTGATATCGACTGCATATTCGTTTGATACAGTCGTATTGAACTGATCAGCTAATTTAAAATCAACTGCCGTATTTGGTTCATCACCGAGTTGAACGGTTTTTGAGTCCTGAACGGTCTGTCCTGATTGGTCGGCGCTCACCTGGACATCATATTCTCCTGGAGAACGCTTGATTTCTAGTGATGTTCCATCCATCGTTCCAATGACTTCCCCGTCTAATGATACTTCTGTTTTAGGGACATCACTTGAAACGATCAGTCGTTGTGGATTCAGATCGAGAGAATACCGGTCATACCAAAGCCATCCATCCTCTTTTTGTAACGTAAATAGATGTGCCTTTACTTGTTTACCAGAGTCTTGATCCTGTTTGACTTGTTTGATGACCCGATCTGTTCGTTCTGATTCAGTCGTCAACCAAGTAATGAGTCGTGTCGCCTCACTCATCGGTAATGGTTTATCGTTCATCGTGACTAGTTGTTGGAATCCACGCTGATCCTTTTCCTTCAATAGAGTAGCAAGCCGCTCGTCCGTTTTCTCCATTTTTGCCGCCTCTTGCATGTTGCGCCCAAACCAAAAGGCAACTAACAAAAACAGACATGCGATAAAGGCGCTACCAATGAGTAAACGTCGTTTTCGTTTTTTCTGTGCCGTTGAGGCTATTCGTGATGCCATGCACTTCGCTCCTTTTTTTCCATTAGCTGTATGGTCTTAAGTGTATCGGGTTCAAGTTGACTGTCAATCGTGCGGAAGGCGGAAACTTTCCGTATACTAATATTATCTTACCCAAAGGAGTGACTGTTCCATGCAAAAAGAATCATGTATCTTCTGTAAAATCGCTCGCAAAGAAGTTCCTGGTCATATCGTATTTGAGAACGAAACCGTTCTCGCCTTCCTCGACTTGTCACAAGTGACGAAAGGACATACGCTCGTCATCCCAAAACAGCATGCCGATAATATGTATGATCTCTCGCCTGAACAGGCACAGGACGTGTTTGCGACGATTCCGCAAATCAGCCGTGCGCTTCAACAAGAGACAGAGGCAGCTGGTATGAACCTTCTATCCAATACAGGAAAAGTAGCGGGTCAATCAGTCTCACACTTCCATTTGCATCTCATTCCTCGTCACGATAAGCAAGACGGATTCGGCGCGAAGTGGGAAGTCCATAACGACGAGTATACGGCAGAAGAATTGGCTGAGCTCGCAAATTCAATCGCTTCGCATATCTAAGGCTGTTCTTTTTCTTCTCTCCTTAGAAAAATATTGCCGAAATAGGTTTCTTTCATTCAATTTTCGGTAAAATAATATGAAACAAATATTTTAATATTAAAAAGGAGGTTTATCATGTCGAAGCGTCCCGCCCGTAACTGGGTCGCTTTTGGTGCTACGCTAACACTTGTGACTTTTTATGGTCTGAAGGCGCTTCGCCAAGGTACGAAAAGCGACTCTTCGAACGGTCATCAACGTCGAAATTCTTATTCTACAATCGTAACGAATGTGCAGGATTTGACCCACGAGGGCAAGAACTTAGTAGAGACAGCAAAAGCGTCTGGTATGCACTTCAAGGAAGAAGTCATGCAGAGCGTCTCGGAATACCAAACGGAAGTCCAAGCATCGCTCACGAAGATCCAGTCTCTCGCTGATGAAGCGAAACAGGAAGCAGACCAGCTTTCTCCACAAAAGTAAGATCCGTTGCTTCGATTTGTTTTTGTATAGTTTGCATTTTGCGCGTTTGAGCCATTGTCACCTTTCGAAAGGATGAGTCAGATATGGAACACGAAAAGTTATATCCTGGACAAGAAGCATTATTGTATAGCCATAAAATTGTCCAATTAAGCAAAGCACTATGGAAAACGGTAGAAAAAGATTGGCAAAATTGGATCAAGCCTTTTGATCTGAACATTAACGAACACCATATTTTATGGATTTCGCATGCCCTAGGTGGTGCCTCGATTTCTGAGATTGCGAAGTATGGTGTCATGCACGTCTCGACGGCATTCAACTTCTCGAAGAAGTTAGAGGACCGCGGATTGTTGACGTTCTCGAAAAAGGAAACTGATAAACGAAATACCTATGTCCAGTTGACACCGGCAGGCGAATCGCTTTTACTCGAGACGATCCAAGCATTCCGTCCCGAAGAAAATGGCGTCTTCCGCGCATCACTTCCTCTTCAGGAATTGTACGGTAAGTTCCCAGAACTGACGGATATTTCTGCAATCGTGCGTCGTTTGTATGGAGACAGCTTCATGGACATCTTTGCCGAGACATCGAAGATGATCACGGAAGAAGCAGATCGCCGTCCGCAAGATCCTGTCATGGACTCAATAAAAAAAGCATAAGCATACTATCATCAAAAGCGTTTTAGCCTTCAGCTAGAATGCTTTTTTTAGGTCTTATTTCCTCATGACAGGGACATTACTACTATGTCTCAAGAGTGTTATTTCCCTCACAATTTCCCATAAAAATTATCCTCACCCGACTACCTGGATGTGATAGCATGGAAAAGAGCAAGTATCTCTTGGCATGACAAGATACAGCTGTCAACCAAACGAGAATATGATATGATAAAACGGTTGAAATAAATGGTAAATTAGGGGTGTATGTATGAAAAAGAAATTGCTAGGCGCAGCAGCAGTCGCAAGTGTATTTACGTTAGCAGCATGTGGATCAAATGACGAAGCCGTCATCAATTACAAAGGTGGCGAAGTCAACAAGGCTGACGTCCAAGATGAAGCATACGAAAAAGCTGGTGCTCAAATCGCCTTCCAGCAAACGATGAACAAATTGCTTGAAAAGAAATACGGTAAGGAAGTCACGGACAAAGAAGTCGAAGCAGAAGTCAAGAAAACAAAAGACCAGTTCCCGGATAAAGAGCAGTTCAGCTCAACACTGAAATCTGCTGGAATCAAGAACGAAAAAGAATTCGAAAAAGTACTTCGCACACAAATGCTCTTAACAGAAGCAAAATCTGCGAAATCCAAAGTAACAGATAAAGAAATCCAAGAGCGTTTCGATCAAGAAAAAGTCGAAGTCAAAGCAAGCCATATCCTTGTTGCGAAAAAGTCAGAAGCAAAAGACATCAAAAAGCAATTGGATAAAGGCGCAGACTTCGCGAAACTTGCAAAAGAAAAATCAACAGATACAGGTAGCGGTGCAAAAGGTGGAGACCTCGGGTACTTCACAAAAGGTAAGATGGTCAAGGAATTCGAAGATTACGCGTTCAAGGATGGCGTTGAAGGTAAAATCTCCGATCCGATCAAAACACAGTTCGGCTATCACATCATCAAAGTAGTCGATCGCAAAGAGAAGAAAAACTTCACGCTCGATAAAGAAAAAGCACGTATTAAAAAAGCACTTGCTGAAGAAAAAGCAGCACAAGTCAACCCGAACGATATTTATCGTTCACTCATGAAAGAATACAATGTCAAAGTCGAAAACAAAGATTTCAAAGACGCTTTCGATCTAGACAAACAAGAACAACAACAAATGCAACAACAAATGATGCAACAACAGCAATAATCAAAAAAAGGAAGCCATGACGGCTTCCTTTTTTACGTTGTTTTTCATAGAGTAAGGAATTAGCGAACCGTTCGAATCGGAGCTCGTTCATATTGCTTTGGCAAGGCGACCGTATCTCCTAGTTCGGCTGCCGCATGATAGACCCAATAAGGTTGGCGAAGAAGTTCACGTGCGAGCAGGACGATATCTGCTCGACCGTTACGGACGATCTCTTCTGCATGAGCTGCTGTCGTAATCAATCCAACCGCTCCTGTTGCCATGCCTGTCTCTCGTTTCAATTCTTCCGCATAGCTCACTTGATAGCCCGGATATACTTCCGGTACAGCATTGGCGACGACAGCACCTGAACTACAGTCGAGTAGGTCGATGTTACGTGCTGCTAGTTCTTTCGCAAGTGGAATATAATCCGCCGTCGTCATTCCACCTGTTGCGTGATCCGCTGCTGAAATTCGGACCCAAATCGAGAGCTGTGAGACTGCTTGAATTCCATCAATGATTTCTAACAACAAGCGCATCCGATTTTCAGTCGATCCGCCGTACTGGTCTTCTCGAATATTCGATAACGGAGAGAGGAACGTGTTCAATAAATAACCATGTGCGCCATGGATTTCAATGAAGTCATATCCTGCTCGTTCCGCTCTTAATGCTGCATCGATGAACTGTTGTTTGATTGTCGCGATTTCCTCAAGTGTCAATGCATGTGGATGCATATACGTATCATCAAACGGTAAAGCGCTCGGTGCGACGGGTGGTTCTGCCGTCGTGCTTTTACGCCCGGCATGGGCCAGTTGGATCCCCGCTTTTGCGCCCGCTGCTTTGACTTGCTGTGCGATTCGTTGTAATCCTTCGATATGTGCATCTGACCAGATCCCAAGGTCCCCAGCTGAAATGCGACCATCTGGCGTGACAGCACTCGCTTCTAAAATGACACCACCGACGCCTCCCATTGCACGGGTTGCATAGTGTGTGACGTGCCAATCCGTAACGAATCCATCTTCTTTTGCACTGTACATGCACATTGGCGCCATAATGACCCGATTGCGGAATGTCAACGTTCCGAGTTGAACCGTATCAAACAACTTCGTCTTCATCTTTTTTCCCCCTTATAGCTTCGGACGGTAAAAAGCACGATTATCTAGTGCGAATGATCGTTCTGAGAACTGTCCCGGTTCGACATATTCCAGAAGACGATCCATCATCGTCATTCGCGCATCGAGGTTATCGATCAAGAACAAGACTTCAGCCTCACGCATTTGTGGTGCTACAGCAGATCCCCATTCCGGTCGTCCATGATGGCTTAAGACGAGATGTTGCAAGACAGTCAGTATTTCTGCGTCAATTTGTAATTCTGCTCCGACTTTTTCGAGTTCCGCTACCATCATCGTAATATGACCGACGAGTTTACCAGGCAACGTATATTCCGGTGCAACCGGATCGGATAACTCCTTGATTTTCGCATAATCGTGTAGAATGATGCCACTGATTAGCACGTCACGGTTTAAGGTCGGATAGAGTTGAGCGATTTGATCCGCTAAGCGCAACATCGAAAGGACGTGGTATGACAGCCCCGAGTAAAAAGCATGATGGTTCTTGACCGCTGCCGGATGCGTGAAATAGGTATCAAATCGTGAAGTAATCAAATGTTTAACGAGCTTTTTCATGTCACTGTTCTGAATCGATTCTACGAACGCGAGTACTTCCGTCTCGATCTGCTCTCGCGGAATCGGTGCGGATTGGACGTAGTCCTCGACATTCGTCTCCTCTAGGACCGTGATTTGTTTGAGCTTCAGTTGTGTCCGTCCCCGATAGTCCATGACTTCTCCAGCAGCATGGACGATTGATTTCGGCGCATATTTTTCAAGATCACTCGTATCCCACATCTTCGTCTCGATTTCGCCTGTCTTATCCGTCAAGATGAGCGTCAAGTATGGTTTCCCATTTGCTGCAATTCCTTTGACTGCTTGCTTGATCATCGCTCGTTGATCGAGCGTTTCTCCAACTGCTAACTTCCCGATTCCTTTCATACTTGAAACACGTCCTTTATCTGTAAAATAGGTGTCTTTTTTATATTCCATTGACTACACTTAAGGCATATACTATTTCATTCTACTATATGGGAGTCATGAACATGGAACTGGAACCTCAATTTAATTGGTCACGCTATCTCGATTTAGCTGACTATGAACAAACCTTTCCGACGGCTGCCGTCGACCAATCCGAAATGGACTGGATCACACAGCTGCGATCGAAAGACATGAACTTCACCCGCTCAGAAAAAGGGATTCTCTATGGCGCTGTCGTCACCTGGCAAAATCCTGTCGACAAAAGTGACCGCCGCTCGATTTACTTTTACGTAACGAAAGAAAAACTCATCACAATCGGATTGTCGGATTCAATCGTGTCCCTGGTCGCTCCCTATTCTCCCGCGCATCCATTCGCGGCTTTTTATACGATTCTTGCTTTACAGCTGAACACGTATTTCGCCGGTATCGATCAGTTTGAGACGGAACTGTTCTCAAGACAAGATGAACTGCGCGGTAGCATCAATGAAGATTCACTCGATAGCATCTTCGCTTTACGCGACACGATCGAGAACTGGTCCGATTTAATCGTTCCGTTTCAAGAGCTCGTCATGGCTGGCGAAGAATCATTTCTCGATGAGGACGCGTATCTCGAGGATCTCTCGTTGAAACTAGCTACGAAACGTGTCCGCCGTCTGTTGATGCTCATCGAACATTATCAAAAAGACATTGAGGTCCTGCTCGACTTATCGACGACCGTCTCGAACTTCCGTGGAAACGAAATCATGAAGGCATTAACGATCTTTACTGCCGTCGCGACACCAACGATGGCCCTCGGTGCGATTTGGGGGATGAACTTTAAAATCATGCCGGAATTAGAATGGAAATACGGCTACGCCATATCCCTCGGTCTAATCTTTTTATCGACCGGTGGCATCTTCTACTGGATGCGCTGGCGTGGATGGTTAGGCGCTCTTGTACGGATGCCAAAGAACAGTCGACCAAAAAAATAGATATCAGAACATAAGTTCGTTATACTAATTGTATCATATCTACTGAAAGGAGACGCTTGTCCGATGGAACGAAAAATTATTCATATTGACATGGACGCCTTTTACGCTTCCGTCGAGCAACGCGATCGTCCTCGATTAAAAGGTGTTCCCGTCGTCGTCGGTGGACCGCCTCATGCCCGTGGTGTCGTAGCGACCTGTTCCTATGAAGCACGGAAATACGGCATCCATAGCGCGATGCCGTCAAGACGCGCCTTTCAGCTGTGCCCTCGTGCGGTCTTCATTCGCCCCCGCTTTGACGTCTACCGGGCTGTCAGTGCGCAAATCATGGCGCTTTTCCGAGAAGTGACCCCCCTCGTCGAACCGCTCTCGCTTGATGAGGCGTATCTTGACGTCACGGAAAATTATTTCGATCAAAAAAGTGCGACGTATATCGCGCAATATATCCTGAAACAAATTAAAGAACGAACGGGTCTGACAGCCTCTGCCGGTGTCTCTAACTCTAAGCTCGTCGCGAAGGTCGCTTCCGGATACGAGAAACCGAACGGGATGACCGTCGTTCCACCAGAAGAAGTTTTCCGTTTCTTGTCTCCATTGAAAATTGGAGATTTACATGGCGTCGGAAAAGTCACGGAACAAGCGTTACGAAAACAAGGGATTGAAATCGTCGCAGATGTCCAAGCAATGCCGGTCGAACAATTACGAGCATTGCTCGGACGCGATCGCGGAACGGAACTGCATGCAATGGCGCATGGCATCGATGAACGTCCCGTTCGTCCGGAACGCGAGCGAAAATCAATCGGTTCTGAGACGACCTTCGAAGAAGATACGGAGGATATCGATACGATATTCGAGACGTTGATTCGAGAATCAAAATCCGTCATTGCGAGTCTTCAAAAAAAAGAACTCGTCTGCCGAACAATCACGATCAAGTGGAAGACCGATACATTCCAGTCACGTTCGAAACGGCATACATTTTCAGAAGAGACGGCGGACGAAGAACGATTACTTGAGGAAACAACGAAACTGTTCAATGGCATTACCTTCGATGGACCAATCCGCTTGATTGGTATGACGGTCAGTCACCTCACAGCTCCTCCCGCTGCGAGACAGTTGACGTGGCAGGACTTGGACTTACGCTTGTGAAATGAATAGCGATTCATTATACTGAGTACAAGACCAATCAGACAAGGGGGAACAAGTATGCAGTATACGATTACAGTCTTTTCAGATCGTGGTGAAACGTTACTCGATGACGTCTTTGAAGCAGAGACGGATGGTCAGGCACGAGAAGAAGGGATTAGACGCTTGAATGAAAGCGGTTATGCCCATCATGCAGCTCGCATCACACGTTCAGGTCGTCTCATTCATTTCGAGCGCGCTTACTTACCACGAATCGTTCCTGCTTCATCTTAAACCATACTAAAAAAGGAAGACGCGCTATATCGGCACGCCTTCCTTTTGTTTACTTATTGCACGTCGTCTTGTTGCTCCATCATCGGCGCGTAGAGTTCTTCTAACGGCTTCATGATGATTTGTGTGACTTCCGTCAGCATCGTATGCATCCGTTGCTCTTCTTGCATCAGCTGACTGATCAATGGATTGTTTTGTACTTCAAGCATCTTTGTTTGTGCAGATGCCATATCGTCTGGTGTAATTTCTTCACCTTGCATCTGTTTTTGTTGTAATTCGAGTTGGATGTTACGGAACGACGCGAACAATTCGTTTGATTCCGGATCTGCGTTAACTTGCGTATACAAATCTTTTAATGTCGTGTACTCCGAAGTTTCGCGTAATGCACGCTCCAGCGTGTACGCGTGATCGTATAAATTTGTTTCTGCCATGAGTAAAACCTCCAATTTGTTTAGACGAGATAAAGCCCCGCCTGTATCAATCCAATTAAACCACCTAACAACCCTCCAAGCCAAGTGATAGCACGGAATTCCCGCTTGGAAATCGATAAGACGATTTCCTCGAGATACGCAGTATCAAGCAAATCAACCTCTTCTCGAACGATTGTTTCGAGATCGAGCGTCTGAAGGATCTGCCCGATTTGATTCGTCGTCCGTTCGAATAGATGATCGATGATGACAGGTACATGTTGCTCGAGTAATTGTGACTCGAGTGGATTCAACCAGACGCGTAGCGGTGTATCAAGCATCGACTCAATCGGTAAACGTGCCATGACTTGTTCTTTGACGGTCTGTCGAATCCGCAACTCCGTCTCTTCCGTCATATAGGATGAAAGCGGACGATCCAGTCCCTTTTGCCATTCCTGACGTAATAAGGCAAGAATGAACTGAGACGTCGACTCTGATTGAAGTACCCTTTTCAGCTCCGGCTGAATCATATCGACGATGTTGACATTTGCGAGCAACATCCCGAACATCCCGCCACCCAGTCGCTGTTGGATGAAACGAGCAACGGTTTCCTCGAGTTGTAGACGTCCTTCTGGTCCGTCAAAGTATGCTTCTGCTTGGTGTAATACGGATGCGACGAGTCGCGGCATGACTTCTTCGATTTTTTGTTCTCCGCTTGCTCCGATCAAGTCGCGTACGGATTGCTCCCGCCATTTATTCATCAGACGCGAAAACTCCTGCTCCAAGTGATAACTGATTTTCCCTTGGATCCGTTGTTTTGGTTCATCAATGAAGCGACTGATCCATGCTCCTGTCGTCTCTTCCGAGCGTGTCCATTTCATGACTTCTTGTTCGACAAGACGCGTGACGGCTCCACGAACAGTTGGTGATGCGAGACGTTTCCCGATCCCTTCTGGCGTCAAGAGATGCTTGACGACCGTCCGTCCGAGATTTGCTGCCAGTTCATTCCGTCGTTTTGGAATCAGACCAGGCGTGAATGGTACGCGAAATTTTCCAATGTATTTCGGTTCAAGTGGTCGAAACAACATTCGGATCGCCAAATGATTCGTGACCGCTCCGATAAGAGCACCGATGATGACGATTCCAACAAGCTTCAACACGATTAACAAAGTGTCTGACATAAGTTATCATTCCTTCCGATTTTCGACTTATGGTAAAGTCGAGATAGTTAGTTATGTACGATTTAGGAGTGATGCCGTGTGTTACGACAACTGATGACTGTATTCAATGACCAGCTTACGACCGATCCGAATCTGTATTGCCAGGAACAGTATAGCGTATATCGTCTTACAGATGGGCTTTGTTTTGGGATCAAGACGACTGCCATATCCGACCGTGAACAACAACTGCTTGATGTATTTGCCGAGCGCATCATCACGACGTCGCGGTCAGATATCGATCTATGGCGAGAACGTCTCCAATCTGCTCATGCTGTGGAAGATCGACCATTTCGACTTGTCCACTTTTTATTTAATCCCACTGATGAACGTACGAGTGAGGAAATTCAACAGCTGCTCTCCTCTTTCTTTTCGCAGACGAGTACGCTCATTCCTTTCAGTACTCATCGTTTTACGATCATCGAACGAGAAGAATTCGTTATTGAGGCAGAACTACACGATTTATTTTTAGCACTACAATCTGATTTTGTGCTCGATGGTAAGGTGTTGCTTGGTCAACAGCGTGCTACCGGCGACATTGCCGTTCAATTCCAACTCGAACAAGCAGCGCTCACCTCCGTCCCTTCCATGCAAATCGAACGTTTTTTACCTGCCATGACTCGTCTTGCAAGTCTAGATGACCAGTACCGCGCGACACTCGTCGACCAGTTCGTTCTGTCCCTCGAGCCAGAGTCTCGTGAGACGATCCTCGCTTTTTGCCGAGCTAACTTGAATGTCTCTTTGACAGCAAAACATCTATACTTACATCGGAACAGTCTCCAGTATCGACTTGACCGCTTAACGGAACAGACAGAAATCGATGTCCGGTCGTTTGAAGGAGCTACTTTCCTTTATACCTTGCTACTTGTAGCATGATGCCTAATTGAAAACGTTTGCATTTAGTCAGGTTGTCCATAGGCAGACTACCTGACTTCTTTTATACTATTTCTTGTAAGCGTTATTATTTCATCATTTACATTAGGGGGAACTACACATGGCTGAAATTCGTCTTGAACATATCGATAAAATCTACTCAGGTGATGCAAAAGCGGTTGATGATTTCAATCTGCATATTAAAGATAAGGAATTCATCGTCTTCGTTGGACCATCTGGTTGTGGGAAATCGACGACACTCCGGATGATCGCTGGACTTGAAGAAATCTCAGGTGGAGACTTTATCATCGACGGTAAACGCATGAATGATGTAGCGCCAAAAGATCGCGATATCGCGATGGTCTTCCAAAACTACGCTTTGTATCCACACATGAACGTCTTCGATAACATGGCGTTCGGATTAAAGCTTCGGAAGTTCCCGAAAGATGAAATCAAGCAACGCGTTGATAACGCAGCTCGTATCCTTGGTCTTGAAGAGTATCTCGAGCGGAAGCCAAAAGCACTCTCTGGTGGTCAGCGTCAACGGGTGGCGATTGGTCGCGCCATCGTTCGTGATGCTAAAGTCTTCTTAATGGATGAGCCGCTCTCGAACTTGGATGCTAAATTACGTGTACAAATGCGTAAGGAGATCATTCAGTTACACAAACGTCTTGAGACGACGACGATTTACGTCACGCACGATCAGACGGAAGCGATGACGCTTGCGACACGGATCGTCATCATGAAAGCCGGAATCATTCAACAAGTCGGTACGCCGAAGGAAGTCTATGATCACCCGGATAACATGTTCGTTGCTGGATTCATCGGTTCACCATCGATGAACTTCTTGACAGGTAAACTGGCAGAAGACGGTCTTTTCCAGGTTTCAGGAACAGAAGAGAAATTCGAAGTGCCAGAAGGAAAAATGAAAGTTCTCCGCGACCGCGGTTACACGAATAAAGATCTCGTCCTCGGAATTCGTCCAGAAGACATCCATGCGGAATTGATCTACCAAGACACTAAAACAGCACATCGTTTCCCAGCGCATATCGAAGTTTCTGAATTGATGGGTGCAGAGTCTTATCTCTACTCAAAAGTCGGACAACAAGCATTCACGGCACGTGTCGATTCACGTTCACATGTCGAGATGGGATCACAGCTTGATCTCTTCTTCGATATGACAAAAGCACACTTCTTCGATGCTTCAACAGAAGCAACGATTCGTTAATCACATCATCGATCAGTTATGATGTTTCAGACTGTCCATTTAAGGGCAGTCTTTTTTTATTGACAGACGTTCCTGTAACTTTGTATGATACTGCTTGTAGCTTAAAATTAATCCTATTCGAAAACTAGGAATTGAAATCATTCATTTATAAAAGGAGAGAGCGCTATGAAACACGGTTTGAAATTAGCTGTAGCAGCATTATCGACAGCGGGGGTGCTTGCAGCATGCGGCGCTTCGAACGACAACGCAGGTTCTGGTAAAGAGTCAAAAGTCATTACAGTCGGAACGGAAGCAACATACCCACCATTCACGTACAAAGAAAAAGGAAAATTGATGGGTTATGACGTAGATGTCATGAACGAAGTCGCAAAACGTGCTGGCTATAAAGTCGATTACAAAGCGATGGACTTTAAAGGACTCATCCCGGCACTCGATTCAAAACGAATCGATGTCATTGCGAACCAAATGGGGATCACACCTGAGCGTCAAGAAAAGTACGCTTTTTCTGATGCGTATACAGTCTCTGGTTCAACGATCATCGTCAACAATAAAACGAACGACATCAAAACACTCGACGACTTAAAAGGAAAGACAGTCGGTTCGACACAAGGTTCACTCTATGCCAAAACGGCTGAAGAAGCTGGCGCGAAAGTGAAATACTACAAAGGTGCGAACCAAGTCTTAAAAGATCTTGAAGCAGGTCGTGTTGATGCAGCCATGAACGATCGCCTCTTCGTTTTGACGGAGTTGAAAAAAGCGGGTTATAAAGTCAAAGCTGTCGGTGAGACGTTCGATAAGAACGAATCTGGCTTCATGATGGCGAAAAATAGCAAGTATACAAAAGACTTCAACAAAGCACTCGCTGAGATGCAAGAAGACGGCACTCTTGCAAAAATCGGTAAGAAGTACTTCAACGAGGATATCAGTAAGTGAGTGAATTACTGACGATCGTCCGAGATAACTCGGACGTCTACGCAAAGGCGATTGGCACGACCCTTCTAGCAAGTGGTCTCGCCATCGTCTTTGCGCTTATTCTCGGGTTGATTCTTGCCGTCATGCGTGATAGCCGCGTTGCCGTTTTCAGCGGTTTTGCACGTTTATACGTCTCGTTCTTCCGCGGAACGCCACTCTTGTTGCAAATCTTGATTCTTTATAATGGTCTCGTCACGCTTCAATTGACTGGATTCCAAGCGCTTGCCTTCGGTTTGTCGCTTCACTTTTCCGCATATATTTCGGAATCGTTCCGCGCTGCCATCTCCTCTGTCGATCGTGGACAATGGGAAGCTGCTGACTCACTTGGAATTCCGCGTCGCAAGACATTCAAGGACGTTATTTTGCCGCAAGCACTATCTCGAGCGATTCCACCGCTTTCGAACTCTGTCATCGATATCATCAAGTCGACATCACTTGGTACGATCGTTGCTGTAGAGGAATTAACGTACGTCTCTGACCAGATTTCAGCGACGACATACCTCGTCATGCCGCTACTTTTGTTCTCCGCTGCTATTTACTGGATCATGTCAACACTTATTCAAAGCGTCCAGCATCGTTTAGAAGCACGTTTCAGCATTCCAGAATGAATTTTTCACACTTGGAACCGTTAGGATTTCAAGTGTATTTTTTTAGATTTTTTGAGGTTTAGCACTAGTCAATCCGGGAATAATCAAGTATACTAATAAAAATCAGAATTATCTGACAAATTACAAAGGAGCGTGGCCGAGATGAAACAAGTAATTGAAGCTTTCCGTAGACAAGATGCAGAGCAGCGAATTCCAGTGCTACGTCTCGAAATCGATTATGAGCTCAGTACGCTCTTCGATGCGATTCAAGCCAATGACCAAGCTGGCATGTCAGCAAGTAAAGATCGTTTAGATAAATATCGTCAGGAGATGCTTCGCTTAGAAGCTTAACCTCATAGATCTCCCATCTCTCCTCCCCCTTGAGATGGGACTTTTTTTGTTTTACTGTTATTCTATTCATAAACGAAAGAGAGGATCGTTTCCAGATCGTGTACTGGTCGATCCTCTCGCTTCATTTCTTAAACAGAAAATACTTTATGCGTTTATTTCTGTCTCACAGTCTAGATTAATCGACATCACGACCTCGTGATGCCTTCAAAATCTCAAACCATTGCTCGCGCGTCAACGACAGCTTCGTCGAACGAACAGCAGATTCGATGCGTTCAATCTTACCAGAACCGACGATCGGCATGATACGTGCTGGATGTTTAAGTAACCATGCATATGCGACTTCGTCGATTTCTTTTGCCCCGATCTTTTCAGCGATCTCAGCTAATTTTTCACGTAACGGTGCGTATCGTTCGTCCTTAAAGAGACGACCGCCCGCAAGCGGACTCCATGCCATCAATGGCATCTCATTTTCATGACACAGATCGACGGATCCATCCTCGAAATGTTTCAGTTCCGAAACCGACAACTCGAGTTGGTTCGTCACGAGCATGAATGGTAAGCGTGATTGTATAAGACTCTGTTGCGCAGGTGTATGGTTCGAGAGACCGAATGTCCGTACCTTTCCTGCGTCCTTCAACTCTACGAACGCTTCAGCAATCTCGTTCGGATCCATCAATGGATCTGGACGGTGAATCAACAACGTATCGACATACTCGACACCGAGTTCTTGAAGAGAACGATTGACTTGTTTGATGATATGCTCTTTCGTCGTATCATAGAACGATAATGACTGATCCGAGAAATGGTTCCCTTTCATCTTGATGCCCGTCTTCGTGACGATCTCCATCCGGTCACGTAATTTCGGTTTTAAGGCAAGAGCTTCCCCGAATAAGCGTTCATTCGTATAATCGCCATAGATATCTGCATGATCAAACGTCGTAATTCCTAAAGCAAGGCATGCTTCAATCAATTCAAGACGCTCTTCCTTCGTCATTTCCCATTCATTCAATCGCCACAGACCATGAATGATCCGTGAGAATGATAAATCTTCTGTTAGATGAATCCGTTCCATGTTTCTTCCACTCCTCTATCGTATGAACTCTATCTCGTTTACTGTACCTCAAAATGGTAACGGTTGCACGAATTTCAATTTTCAATGCTCTAAGACAAAAAACAGGATTCCGTCATCGACGGAATCCTGTTTAGGACTTATTGAATTTGCTCGACTTCCTGCATGACTTCATCTTCGATTTGCTGACGTTTTCGTGTCGTCTCAGCAGCATCTGGTGACGTGACGCTGAAATAGAACTTAATTTTTGGTTCCGTGCCCGATGGACGAAGGCAGAACCACGATCCATCACTGAGCGTGAACTTCAAGACATTGGATTTTGGCAGATTGATCGGTGAGGGTTGATGTGTCTTCAGATCGTGAGCGATGCTCGCATCATAATCCTCGAACAAGACGACCTGTTCTCCAGCCACTTGTTTTGGTGGATTCTCACGGAACGTATCCATGATACGACCAATCTGTGCCACGCCATCCTTCCCTTTGAGCGTCAGAGAGCGGAGTGACTCTTCAAAGTACCCGAACTGCTCGTAAATCGACTGTAATGCCTCATAGAGCGTCCGTCCTTCTTTTTTGTGATACGCAGCCATCTCAGCAGCTAACAAGCACGCTTGGACGGCATCCTTGTCGCGGCAGAAGTCCCCGATGAGATATCCATAGCTCTCTTCATAGCCGAAGAGATACTCATATTGACCCGATGCATTGTATTGTTTGATTTTTTCCCCGATGAACTTAAAGCCTGTCAACGTGTTCTCGACATGGAGATCATAATGACGTGCAATCAACGCACCTAGTTCTGAAGTAACGATTGTCTTCGCGACAAATCCGTTCTCTGGTAGTGTCCCCTGCGCCGCTTTTTGTGAAAGGATGTAGTCAAGCAACAATGCCCCCGTCTGATTCCCTGTCAAGACTGTCCATTCTCCGTCTGCATCACGTGTTGCTACTCCGACGCGGTCAGCATCGGGATCCGTCGCAATCAAGATATCGGCATCTGTACGATCTCCGTATTCGATCGCCAGTTTAAAGGCAGCATGTTCTTCCGGGTTCGGTGACGTCACGGTCGGGAATGCACCGTCTGGCTCTGCTTGCTCCTTGACGACTGTCACGTGTTCGAAACCGTAACGTTTCAAACCTTCTGTTACCGGTACAAGACCTGTTCCGTGAAGTGGAGTGAAAACGATTTTTAGTGGATCGGCTAATTCCGATTGGATTGAAGGTAAGACACGAATCGTCTGTAATTTTTCTTGATACGCTTCGTCAAGTTCTTCGCCGACACGGACGATTAAACCGTTCGCACGAAGGACTTCTTCTTGCTCAAGTTCAATCGACAGCTCGTCTTCGATTTGACTGACGTACGATACGAGTTCATCCGCTTCTTTTGGTGGAAGTTGTCCACCGTCGTCTCCGTACACTTTATATCCGTTGTATTCTGGTGGGTTGTGACTCGCTGTGATGACGATCCCGCCCGCTGCTTGTAAAGACCGAACCGCAAACGAAAGTTCTGGTGTCGGACGTAGACCGTCGAACAGATACGCTTTGATGCCGTTACTTGCGAGCGTCCGTGCCGCCTCCAGCGCAAATTCTGGTGAGAAATGGCGTGAATCGTGTGCGATGACGATTCCTTTTGCTGCCGCTTCTTCTCCTGATGCCTTAATGAATGCTGCGAACCCTTGTGATGCTTTTCGAACCGTGTACACATTCATCCGATTCGTTCCGACACCGATCTCCCCGCGCATACCACCTGTTCCAAACTCGAGTTCTTTATAGAATGCTTCTTCAGCTGCTTTTTCATCCGCTGCTAGCGTGACGAGTTCTTCTTTTAATGTACTGTCAAGATCAGCGAACTGATCCCATTTTTGATAGGTTTCTTTCCATGACATAGTAAATCGACTCCTTTTTGAATGAGGGTAAGACTTGCGATGATGCGATACCTTTCATATGATTAACACTAGAAAGGGTAAGGTGATGAGGCATGTTTCCTACGATTCAAATGGCAGACCTTCAACAGCTCGTCCGTACGGATCAGATTCGCTGGTTTGACTGCCGCTATGACTTACAACAACCTGAATATGGACGAAATGCTTTCTTAGAACAACACGTCGAAGGTGCACAGCACCTGGATTTAACGACTGACCTTTCTGGTCCAATCGATGAGGTCGGCGGTCGGCATCCGCTTCCTTCAAAAGAAGCGTGGCAACACACACTGGAACAGCATGGTGTGACCCCGGAAGACTTCGTCGTTTTGTATGACGATGGTTTTCCGTATGCCGCTCGTGCATGGTGGTTATTTAAATGGATCGGACATGAGCGTGTCGTCGTTCTCGAGGGCGGATTCTCCTCTTACCTAGCGTTCGATCTTCCGGTTACAGACGAGACTTTTACTTATGAACCCTCTCAGTACACGCCGCGTTTCCAAGACGAGATGCTCGTCTCGTTCGAAGTGCTAAAGGATCAGCTGACAGAAACGCTGGTCATCGATTCCCGTGCGCCCGATCGGTATCGCGGAGAAATCGAACCACTCGATCATGTCGCCGGTCACATTCCAGGTGCCGTAAATTGTTACTTTGAACAAGCACTCTCACCAGATGGTCGTTTACGAGATGCGGAAGATTTGAAAGAACTATACGCCGACATCCTGCCGGTCACGGCACCTATCCTCTACTGCGGAAGCGGTGTGACAGCGTGCGTCAATGTCATCGCTCTCCACTCACTCGGGAAAACCGATGTCCGGCTTTACGCCGGCTCTTATAGTGATTGGGTCAGCCGCGGTGAAGACGTCTCCCGTTCGTAAACATCAGACGCTGACAGAAACATCTGTCAGTGTCTTTTTGTTTAGAATTGAATTGGTTTGATGTTCCAGATCGCATTCGCATACTCTTTAATCGTTCGATCACTTGAGAACACACCTGACCGAGCAATATTAAGAATGACACGTTTATACCATTCTTCCGGTTGCTGATACATCCGATCGATACGTTCCTGCGCTTGTTGATACGACATGAAGTCTTTCAGGATCAGATACTCATCATTATACGTCAATAATGAATCGTAAATTGCTTGGAATTCACCCGGAGCAAATAATGTCCCGTCGACGAGACTATCGATGATTCGTCGCAACTCGGGTTGGGCACTGTATTGATCATACGCACTATAACCGCCGTATTGCTTATAATTCATGACTTCCTGCGGCGTTAATCCGAAGATGAAGATGTTCGCATCCCCAACTTCATCTCGAATTTCGATGTTCGCTCCGTCGAGCGTTCCAATCGTCAAAGCGCCATTCATCATGAACTTCATATTGCCGGTTCCAGAGGCTTCATAGCTGGCAGTCGAAATCTGCTCACTGACATCACTTGCCGGGAAAATCTTTTCAGCAAGCGATACACGATAGTTTTCTAGGAAGACGACTTTCAAGTATGGGCTGACCTCTGGATCCTGATTAATTAAGCGAGCTAACGCATTGATATAACGAATGACTTCTTTTGCATAATGATAGCCTGGCGCTGCCTTTGCACCAAAGATGAATGTCCGCGGTGTCATCGTAAAGGAACGGTCTTCCTTCAGACGATAATAGAGCGAATGAATGTGTAACGCATTTAAGAGTTGACGTTTGTACGCATGCAATCGCTTGACTTGAACATCAAAAATCGAGGTTGGATCCACGACGATACCTGTTTCCTTTTCAATGAGCAACGCTAATTCTTCCTTACGCTGAAGCTTGATCCCGGCGATGTCCTTCTGCAGTGCTGAATCCTCTGCCCATTTCGTCAATTTTTGCAAATCGGACGGATGCTGAATCCAACCATCCCCGATCGCTTCTGTCACACGGTTTGCCAGTGCTGGGTTCGATGAGAGAAGCCAGCGACGATGTGTAATCCCGTTCGTCTTATTATTAAATCGAAGCGGAAACATCTCATAAAATAGTCGCATCTCGCGCTGCTTCAGAATCTCAGTATGAATCTGAGCGACACCGTTCGTTGAATGCGTGCCGACGACAGCCAGATTCGCCATGTTGATCCGATCGTCCGCGATGATGGCAATATCTCGCATATGTGCTTCCATGTGTGGATAGTTCGCCAGCACATCTTTACAGAAGCGTCGGTTGATTTCCTCGATGATGAGATAGATGCGTGGCAACAAGCGACGGAACAAATCGACCGGCCAGCGCTCGAGTGCTTCTGACAGTAACGTGTGGTTCGTAAACGACATGACACTCTTCGTGATGCGCCATGCTTCTTCCCAGCCAAATCCTTCTTCATCGACAAGAATCCGCATCAACTCTGGAATCGCGACGACCGGATGTGTATCGTTGATATGGATAGCGATATGGTTGCCGAGTTGCTTCAGTGAATGATTTCGCTTTTTAAAGGACGTTAAGATACTCCGTAATCCAGCAGAGACGAAGAAATATTGTTGCTTTAGACGCAACTCTTTTCCTTCATACGTCGTATCATCCGGATACAAGAACTCTGAAATCGTCTGAATCGATTGTTTATGTGCCAGTAAATCTTTATAGTTCCCACGGTATTGGCTAAGTAATTCATCATCATCAAGTGGGGACTCAGCACTCCAGAGTCGCAGGTTATTGACAACCTTGTTTTGATAGCCAACGATCGGCATATCGTACGGAACAGCACGGACGATTTCCGTCGGTTCATGATGGACGCGATACCCATCATCGACTTCTTCGAGCCACACATGTCCACCGAATGAAACATCGACCGCTTTATCAGAACGTCTAATTTCCCACATGTTTCCGTTCTTCAGCCAGTTATCCGGTAGCTCGACTTGATAGCCGTCGATGATTTTTTGCTTAAAGAGACCATACTGATATCGGATACCGTTCCCATGTCCCGGTAAACCAAGCGCAGCCAAGGAATCAAGAAAACAGGCTGCGAGACGACCGAGACCTCCGTTCCCAAGTCCAGGTTCCGGCTCTTCTTCTGTCAGATCACTGAGCTGATATCCGAGTTCTTCTAGTCCCCGTTCCACATCCTTTAAGACGTCAAGGCTTAATAGGTTGTTATGCAGGAAACGTCCGAGTAAAAACTCGAGTGAAAAGTAATAGACTTGCTTACTTTTTTTATGGGTATATGTTTCCTTTGTCCGTAACCAATCGGTCGTGACCGTCTCACGTACCAGATAAGCAAGCGTCTGATAGATATCGTTTTCTGTTGCTTCCGTTATTGCCTTGCCATGCATCGAAACGAATCGTTCCGTAAACCTCTCCTTGAACTTCTCTTTATCTTTGAACATGACGTAACTCCTTTTCCCAGTGATACGATCAAGTGGCGGACGGTGCAATCAAACGATATAACGCCAAGTATTCGTCGGCTGAACGCAACCAACTGAAATCCTCATTCATCGCCGTCTCAATCAAGTGCTCAAAGACCGGGCGATCATGATAGACCTCGATGGTACGTTTAATCGCTTCTAAAAACTCATGTGCATTATAATTCGCGAACGAGAATCCATTTCCTTCTAACGTAAACTGATTGAATGGCTTGACCGTATCACGAAGACCACCTGTTTCCCGGACGACTGGTAAACAGCCGTACTTCATCGAAATCAACTGACTGAGACCACATGGTTCAAAACGCGAAGGCATCAAGAAGGCGTCACTGCCTGCATAGATTCGTTGCGCGAGACCAATGTCGAACCCGATGTAAGAAGCGATTTTGTCTGGACGAATCGATGTCGCATGATGGAACAACCCTTCATATTCCGCTTCACCTGATCCAAGGATGATGAACTGCGCATCGAGTTCAAACAAATCTGGCAAGATATGCGCGAGCAAATCAATCCCCTTTTGGTCGACGAGACGAGAAACGAAACCAAACAATGGTACATCCGGATTGATGGGGAGACCTAGTTCTTCTTGTAAGGCAGCTTTGTTCTTCGCCTTTCCTTCCGTGACGGTATCGACCGAATACGTCTCAACGAGATGCGTATCATGTGCAGGATCAAATTGACGATAGTCGATTCCATTCAAGATTCCGCGTACGTCGACAGCACGATGTTGTAAGACGGGTTCAAGCGTCTCACCGTAATACGGATCCATGATCTCATCACGATATGATGGACTGACTGTCGTGATTTGATTGGAATGGACGAGTCCTGCCTTCATGTAATTGACGAGACCGTTATGAGCAATACCATCGGCTGTGAAGTGTTCATGACTCAATCCAAGTAAGTCACCGAGTACTTCCTCCGGGAAAACACCTTGATATTGTAGATTGTGAATCGTAAAGACCGTTTTAATGTCTTGATAGCGCTCTAGGTGCTGATAATGGATCCGTAGGAACGCCGGAATCACACCTGTTTGCCAATCGTGACAATGGATGATGTCCGGTACTTCTTTCCGATCGAGATGTTGAATCATCTCAAGAACGGCACGTGAAAAATACGCAAATCGTTCCGCATCATCGTAATGTCCATAAATGACACCATCGCGTTTGAAATAGTACTCATTATCGATGAAATAGAACGTCACACCATCTTGTTTTAATCGGAGGACAGCACCAAATTGCTGTCGCCAGCCAACTGGTACGATGAAGTCGAATAAAAACTCCATCTCTGATTTGTATTGTTCCTTGATTTGACCATAATTGGGTAAGACGACCGAAACGTCTGCCCCTTCCTCAGCAAGCGCTAAAGGGAGCGAGCCGACGACGTCAGCTAGCCCCCCTGTCTTGATGAAGGGTGTCGCTTCCGTGGCAGCAAACCATACCTTCATGAATGACATCTCCTTTAAACGATTGTTTGTTTTTTGATGACGATTGGTTCTTCTACCGTACCGCGAATGACTTGACCGCGTTTGACGGTCACTTCTTTGTCGAGAATCGCGTACTCAACGACCGCGCCTTCTTCAATGACCGATTTTTGCATGATGATCGAGTTTTTGACGCGAGCATGCTTTCCGACTTTAACACCACGGAACAGGATGCTATCCGTCGTCGTGCCTTCTAACTTACAGCCGTTTGCGACGAGTGAGTTCTTAATCGCTGAACCTGGCAAGTAACGTGTCGGCGGTTCATGCTTGATTTTCGTGTAGACATGCTGGAAGTCGTTGATTGCTCCCCACTGTTCAAGCAATAGCATGCTCTCACGGTAGTATGAACGAAGTGAGTGGATGACTTGTGATGTACCACGATATTCATATCCATGTACATGCAAGCGATTTAGCTGCGAGCGGATGATACTTTGTAGTAAATCGTACTCACCACGCGCAATCGCCTCATCAATCAAACGAACGAATAGGTTCTTCGATAGAACGACCGTTTCCATGTAGAACGTCTCATCAGTTGGTTGGAACCCTCGTGATCCGATTGCAGTCACGCGGTTCTGCTCGCCAAAGCGAATTGGACGGCAGTATTTGCAAGGCAGTTCACGTTTCGTATAAACGACTGTGATATCCGCATTCGATTCTTTATGTTCGCGCAAGACATCACGATAATCTACGGCTGATAAGATGTTCGAACCAGAGACGACGACATAGTTCTCCTTGCTGCGCAGGAAGAAATCGCGATGAAGGTGGAAGTTTGAGAGATCTCCCCGGAACTCATTCGCATCTTGTGATAATGCAGGCGGGAAGATGTAGAGTCCACCGTTTGAACGGTCAAGATCCCACTCTTTTCCTGAGCCGAGGTGATCCATCATCCCACGATATTTTTCAAGCGTAAAAACTCCGATGTTCGCGATATCGTTTTGTACCATGTTCGTTAATGTAAAATCGATCAATCGATAACGACCCGCAAATGGCACAGCTGCCAAGTTACGATGCTCTGTTAGTTCTTTGAAAAATCCTTCTTCACCACTTAGATTGATGACGCCTAATAAATCGACCTTCATTCGAATATCCCCCTTATTGAATTGCTTCTTTGATGACTTCGTTCTTTTTAACGAGGCTCTCTGCTTCAATGACGAAGACTTCTCCGTCCGGAGATCCAATCGTCGCACCATCTTCAACGATGACACCATCTGCTAAAATCGCCCGGTGAATCGTGACGTCTCGTCCGATTTTAACGTTCGGGAAGATGACTGAGTCTTTGACGAGTGATCCTTCCGCTACTTCTACACCATGGAAGAGGACTGAATGATTAATTTCACCTTCGATATGGCATCCTTCATTGATGATTGATGACTCGACCGTTGCAGCGTTCCCGATATATTGAGGTTGTTGGTTCGGGTTGACAGAATAGACTTTCCAAGATGGATCGTATAAATCAAATTCTGGTTCTGCCGTCAACAAATCCATGTTTGCTTCCCAGAGCGATTGAATCGTTCCGACGTCTTTCCAATATCCTTTGAATTTATACGCACGGATATTCAGATTTTCAAAGAGCATGTTCGGAATGATGTTCTTACCGAAGTCGAAGCTTGATTCCGCATCCCCTGCATCTTGAATCAAATGACGCTTCAATACATCCCAGTTAAAGACATAGATTCCCATCGATGCGAGATTCGATTTGGGATTCTCTGGCTTTTCTTCGAATTCATTGATCCGGAGATCATCGTCGGTATTGAGAATTCCGAATCGTGGTGCTTCTTCCCATGGGACTTCACGTACAGAAATCGTCACGTCAGCTCCACCAAGTCGATGCTCCTCGATCATTTTTTCATAATCCATTTTATAAATATGATCGCCTGATAGGACGAGTACATAGTCAGGGTCGAATTGGTTGATGTAACTCATGTTTCGATAAATGGCATTCGCTGTTCCTTCATACCAGTTCTTTCCGTTTTGAGCTTGGTAAGGAGGTAGAATCGTTAAACCACCGTTACGTCGATCTAAATCCCACGCACTCCCGATTCCGAGATAGCGGTTCAATTCAAGTGGTTCATATTGCGTTAACACGCCGACTGTATCGATTCCTGAGTTCGTACAGTTCGAAAGCGGGAAATCAATGATGCGGTATTTTCCTCCAAATGCAACAGCTGGTTTTGCAGTATGTTTCGTTAAAGCTCCCAGACGTTTCCCTTCTCCGCCTGCAAGTAACATCGCAACGACATTCTTTTTAGCCATTTCGTCCCCTCCATTTATGCTCTTTTTTTCAGACAATTTGAGTTATAAATTCCACAGATACTTCTATATACCCAATCTTTTCTCTTTTTAATATAACATTCCTGCAAAATAGGTTTATTAAAATACAAAAACCGAAAAAATAATCTACTGATTTCTCCATAAAAGACCGATAATAGGAATGAAATGGATTTTTGAAAGGAGTTCTCATGCGAATTACTACCGGATATCTCGTCTTATTTGGTCTTGCGACGATGCTTGTATTTTCCTTATTTTCAATTAAAGATGAGTTGAACACAGCACGTACATTTTTTTTCTGGGCCGACGAACAGACGACACGACGTCCACTGACCTCCTACCAACCGATCACTGTAACGTACGAAAATAAACAGGTCGAGCTTTATGATGGATTACGACGGGATGACTTGACGCCTCAAACATTACCCAAAAAAGTCGAGCAAGCGTTTGTAGCAATCGAAGATCAACGTTTTTATCAACATGACGGTTATGACATCACAGGAATCTTACGTGCATTTACTAAAAACCAGTCTGATTCTAAATCCCAAGGCGGAAGTACGATCACACAACAACTAGCAAGAATGACGTACCTATCAAACGAAAAAACGTATACTAGAAAAATAAAAGAGCTGTTAATCGCTGTGTCTTTAGAACAGAAATATTCTAAAAAAGAACTAATGACGGCGTATGTCAATCAAGCATATTTCGCGAATAATATTTACGGGATCGAACTGGCTGCAAAATCATATTTCAATAAGCCAGCGCGCGAGTTAAATTGGTCTGAAATCTGCTTTTTGACAGCGATTCCGAACAATCCGTCACTCTACGATCCGCTTCGTTTTCCTGAAAATACAAAAAAACGTCAGCAACGAATCGCTCAAGCATTAGTGCGCGATCGTGTACTGACGAAAGATTTTACTATTTCTCATGTGACACCTCGATCCTATAAGCCGCGGGTTCCTTATCCAGACTATATCGATGCAACCGTCCAAGCTGCCATCCGGATGACCGCTCAACAGCACGGATGGAGTGAGAAGCATGCTTCGGAATATCTACATCAACAAGGTGCGATCATTTCGACATATCTCGACTCAGCCGAGCAACAACGAGCTAAAGAAGCTCTTCGTCGTCTACCAGACCCGATTGAGGGAGCCTATGTTGGCATTGATGGACAAACACATGGGGTTACGGCTTTAGTCGGCTACAAATCAAATTTGACCGGTCAGTTCAACCGAGCAGTGCAGTCGTACCGACAACCTGGTTCAGCCATCAAACCGTTACTTGTCTATGGTCCTTATCTCGAGAAGACGAAAGCTCGATTGTCGAGTACGTTAGACGGTAGTCCTGTCTGTATCGATGGATACTGTCCATCAAATAGCGGAAATCGGATCCTTGGACAAGTGACGATTGCCGATGCGATCGCTTATTCTTATAACACACCAGCGATTCGTGCTTTTGCTGTTTCTTTCCAAGAAGGATTGAAGTCCATCCGTCCGTTCCATTTCAGTCAGTGGACACGGAAGGATGATGCCTTCACGAGCGCTTTAGGCGGTTTGCAGTACGGCATTAGTCCGTTTGAACTAACAAATGCTTATACCGTATTCGTGAATGACGGGCTCTATCGACCGGCTTCGATGATTAAAAGTATTACGTTTCGAAACGGAACGGTCGAACGACCGCAGGAAAAGGAACAACGGATTTGGTCCAGTCAGACGAACCGTGAATTACGGGCTGGTTTAAAGAATGTCATGACGTATGGGACAGGGCGCAAAGGATACGATCCTTCCGCGCGCTATATCGGAGGAAAAACAGGAACAACGAATGATAATAAGGATATGTGGTTCGTCGGTATCAAAAATCAACACATCGGGGGTATTTGGTTAGGAGCTGACCGTCCCCGCCCTTTCCCTGCTGAAGCCAATGCAACGTTACAGGTCCAGACGTGGGCGACGATTTTACGTCCTTGAGTCAACTCGGAAATAAAATTGCTTCTCCAAAGGAATTGAATAAGGTCAGACCAACCCATGATAGACCAGCGAGTAGAACGCCCCAGGCTAAGAAGGAGAAGATGATCAACCCAACAGCTCCAGCCGCACTCGTCATTTTACTAATCTGTACCGTGTAAAAGATAAAATAGATGAAGAAAGATACAAGCAATACGATCCCGACGTGCAAGAAGGACGTCATGAAAGCAAAGCTGACACATCCTCCGACGAGCAGGAGAATACTGCCCGGACGTAACATACCGAGTGTCGTTCCCTCTTGTTCTTTGATGAAAAAGGCGAAACCGAGCTGATTGATCGTGTCCGATAGTAGTTTAAGCGAACTAAAGATCATGAAATAGACGATCAAAAAACCAAGCCAAACGACGAGCTTCGTATCACGTGCCGTCAGTAGCTGGAGCAGTTCATCGTACACGCCGACTTGATCGAGCCAATGCAATGCAAGTTCCGTCGTCGCGATCGCAAGGGATGTACTAAATAACAAGATGCTGATCAGTGGGGCATAACTTAATAGGTAAACGTTCGTACGCATGTGGAGTCTCCATTCATAGAAAATTCATATGTAGCACACAATTTCACTTACAGGTATACTATAATAGATTATATCGGTTCAAGAGACTGAAGGGGGAAACAAAAATGGCATTTATCTTAATGGTCGGCGTAAGTCTTGCGTTTTTGACAGCAATCTTCACTGCAGGCTACAACAAAAAACCTGAAGGTAACGAATAACTCATAAAAGCTCCATCCTGAATCAGGATGGAGCTTTTGCTTTACAGAAGACCTGCGTATCCTTGCTGACGTAATGCTTCATAGACGATGATCGCTGCCGTGTTCGAGACGTTCAGTGAACGAACGAGATTCGATTGGGGTAAACGGATACACCGTTCTGCGTTTGAATCGATGACTTCAAGCGGCAATCCTTTTGTTTCCCGACCAAAGACGAAGAAATAGTCCTGTTCAACGTCCGATAAGTCAATCTGACTTGGGTACTGTTCCCCGTATTTCGTAATATAGTAGAAAACACCTTCCGGATGTTTTTCCCACAGTTCTTCTAACGAATCATGATAACGGACATCGACAAATTCCCAGTAGTCAAGACCCGCACGTTTAAGTTGCTTGTCGTCTGTCGAGAAGCCGAGCGGTCGGATCAAGTGAAGGACGGAATGCGTCGCTGCACATGTTCGCGAAATATTACCTGTATTTTGAGGAATTTCCGGTTGATACATAACGACATGAATAGCCATGGTTCAATTCTCTCCTATCTCATGCGCTAAAAGCGCTTCTTTATGGGCAATTCCGCTTGCGAAACCCGTCAATTTACCAGTCGCCCCGATGACACGGTGGCATGGATAAATCAATGCGATCGGATTCCGATTCAAGGCACCGCCAACAGCTCGTGCTGCCTGTGGTTTTTCAATCATTCGAGCCAGTTCACCATAACTGATCGTCTGACCGAACGGAACGGTTCGCAAAGCTTGTAACACTTTCCCTGCAAATGGTGTGACACGCAACTGACAAGGAAGCGCATCAAGCGCTTGTACCTCTCCTTGTGCATAACGATCAAACGCCATACGCCAAGCTTTCGGTAATGTACCCTCGTCTGTCTCTTTTGCTAAATAGGTCCGAGCACGATCTTTATTCAATCCAAAGTCGAGGTACACGATTTGCTCTTTTTCCCATGCGACGAGCAATGTACCGAACTCATAAGTGAGCTGTTGAAATGGCATCTGCTTCCCCCCACTCTTCAATTAACCGTCGTCCTTCTGTCTGAACATCCACTGCAGTATCCGCTAAAAGACGGGATTCGATGTACGACTTCTCATCAATTCCGCCAATCCGACCGACTGCCCAGAGTGCAAGCGCCCGCATGTCTTCGCGGGCATCTGTTTCCGTCATTAACCGTAGCGCATCAATCGCACTCTTGTCTCGATAATGGACGAGCGCACAAATCGCATTACGTTGAATCGGCTTCTTACCACGCCATGCTCCGGATAATGTTCCGAAACGACTCTTGAACTCACGGTTACTCATTGATAAGAGTGGAACAAGGAGCGGTTTGACCTGCTCCGGATCCGGTTGTAGTTCAACATGATGTGTCGCATTCTTCTTCCGGTTATATGGACATACTTGCTGACACGTATCACACCCATACAGACGGTTCCCAAGTGCCATCCGAAACGGTTCTGGCAGTAGCGTTTTCGTCTGTGTTAAAAATGAGATACATCGTTTAGCGTCGATGACACCAGGTTCAACCAACGCATCCGTCGGACAAGCATCGATACATTTATTGCATGTTCCACATAATTCTTCGACTGGCTGATCCGGCGGCAAGACGAGGTCAGTAATCAATTCACCGAGATAAAGATACGATCCGTGCTCTTCACTGATGATCGAGCAATTTTTACCACTGAATCCAATACCTGCTCGTTCTGCTACTGCACGATCGACGAGTTCTCCTGTATCGACCATCGAGCGCGTCCTTGCACCCGGACTCAACTGTTGAATTTTTTCTTCAAGCAACGTCAAACGTTGTCGCAACGCCTGATGATAATCCAGTCCCCAGGACGATCGACAAAAAATACCCCGCCGCTCCCCTTCCTTGCCACGAGGTGCATTTTTGAGAGTACTTGGATACGCGACCGCAATGGCAATGATCGAAGCAGCATCTTCTACGAGTAACGAAGGAGTCGTTCGTAGATCGAGATCGGGCTCTTCAAAACCAGAAGCAAATCCTTTCTCCTGTTGGGCTTGAAGTCGACGTTTTAAGACAAGAAAAGGGTCAGCCGTCGTCACCTTCAGCTCATCGATTCCAATCTCAACTGCGTACTCTTGTAAAGCCAATTTCAATTGTACACCATCCATTACGACACGCTCCTTTCCTCTTATGATTCCTTCCTAAACAAAAAGAGCAAGGTGTCAGCGAAAACGACACATTGCTCTTTTAGGTAAGCGGGTGAAGGGAATCGAACCCTCGTCATCAGCTTGGAAGGCTGAGGTTTTACCATTAAACTACACCCGCATGATCAGGTGAAACATCAGATTGTGTAAAAAGTATAAAGCGGGTGAAGGGAATCGAACCCTCGTCATCAGCTTGGAAGGCTGAGGTTTTACCATTAAACTACACCCGCAAGATACCGGTGGTCGGAATCGAACCGACACTCCAAAGGAACACGATTTTGAGTCGTGCGCGTCTACCAGTTCCGCCACACCGGCACAATCTCTTGCAAAACTATTTAATTGAGAAATAGTTGGAGGCGCCAGTCAGAATCGAACTGACGATAAAGGAGTTGCAGTCCTCTGCCTTACCACTTGGCTATGGCGCCACTCATTGGAGCGGAAGACGGGATTCGAACCCGCGACCCCGACCTTGGCAAGGTCGTATTCTACCACTGAACTACTTCCGCTTGAAAAGCTGGGCTGGAAGGGATCGAACCTTCGCGTGCTGGAATCAAAATCCAGTGCCTTACCACTTGGCTACAGCCCAATAATAAGAGGGCGACTGATGGGAATTGAACCCACGAATGCCGGAATCACAATCCGGTGCGTTAACCACTTCGCCACAATCGCCATGGTAAACAGGGGCAGCAGGAATCGAACCCGCGCTGACGGTTTTGGAGACCGTAGTTCTACCGCTAAACTATGCCCCTATGGTGGTGGGGGGGGGCGGATTCGAACCGCCGAACCCGAGGGAGCGGATTTACAGTCCGCCGCGTTTAGCCACTTCGCTACCCCCCCACAAATGGGAAAATCATGTTGTTAATAAAGATGGTGGCTTTGGACGGAATCGAACCGCCGACACAAGGATTTTCAGTCCTTTGCTCTACCAACTGAGCTACAAAGCCTTAACAATGGCGGTCCTGACGGGATTCGAACCCGCGATCTCCTGCGTGACAGGCAGGCATGTTAACCGCTACACCACAGGACCG
>NZ_DJTL01000039.1:0-58160 GCF_002439205.1 Exiguobacterium sp. UBA6309
TGACTCAAAAATCAGTTTCCACAAAGATAAGGGTGGCAGAATGATGATCTGCCACCCTTATCTCGTAACAAAAAGAATGACGCGTTTCACGCCACTCCTACAGGAAAAGCGCATTTATGCGCTGTGAGAGACAAACAAGACCCGCTTTCCTGCTTGAAGGAAGCAGGAAAACTGGCTTTTGTCTCGCCTGAGTAAAGGGCGTGAGAAGATGCGTCATTTTTTTGGAGTCAGCCCGGTCTACTCCTTGAGTCGATGCTTATCGGCTTTTTTTTTAGGGAACAAAATAAATCGAAATCATTACGATTGACGTCAGATAAAAAGTCGGTTACCCTATAAAACGTAACGATTACGTTTTGGAGAGTGAATGATGATGCAACCGATATCGATCACCGTTTTATCCGGTTACTTAGGATCCGGTAAAACGACACTATTGAACCATTTGCTACATAATCGCGAAGGGCGCAGCCTTGCGATCATCGTCAACGACATGAGTGAGGTCAACATTGACGCGGCATTGATTGAGCAAGGCGGATTCTCGCGGACTGAAGAGTCGTTCGTCACGCTCTCGAACGGCTGCATTTGCTGCACATTGCGTGATGATCTGTTGCTTGAAGTCAAACGCCTCGTCGATCAAGGCGATATTGACGGGATCGTCATCGAATCGAGTGGTATCTCGGAACCGATTCCGGTCGCCCAGACCTTCACGTACGAAGATCCGGACAGTGCCATCGACTTATCACAAGTCACGAAAATCAATGCGATGGTCACGGTCATCGATGGGTACCGTTTCCTGAAGGACTTCGAATCCGGTGAGTCGTTGATCGAGCGCAGACAGGCAGTCGATGAGACAGACGTGCGCGAAGTCGTCGATCTACTCGTCGACCAAGTCGAGTTTGCGGACATCATTGTCTTAAATAAAGTCGATCGCCTGACACCGGAAGAACGCCATACCGTCATCGGCTATCTAAAGGCATTGAATCCAGTGGCTCGTCTGATTGAGACGACGTATGGTCAAGTCGATCCGACAGAGATATTAGACGTTGATCTATTTGACTTCGAACAAGCAGCAGCAAGTGCCGGTTGGATCCGCGAGTTGAATGCCGAAGAACATCTTCCGGAAACGGAAGAATACGGGATCAGTTCATTCGTCTACAAACGCGACGTGCCATTCCATCCTGAGCGTTTGCTTGCCTTGATCGAAGATTGGCCGCAAGAAGTCGTCCGGGCGAAAGGATTCTTGTTCCTCGCGACACGTCCTGAGATGGCACTATTGTTCCATCAGGCAGGATATGCGTCGAACATGGAATATGCTGGTCGTTTTGCATCAGATGAGGACCGACGGACCGAACTCGTCTTGATCGGCATCGGACTGGAGCAAGAGAAGCTCGAAGCACTATTCGATGCGTGTCTCGTCCAGGAACACGAAACGGACTGGTCGTCACTGAATGATCCAATCCCTGGTCGCGAGATGTACGAAGAAAACTTTCTATAAGAGGTCAATCTTTTGGGAAACCGTATCTGCGGTTTCTCTTTTTTGTTATATTTTCATAGTGAATGGGGAAAGAATACTAGTGAAGGTATGTTAATTGAAGGAGGAAGGTCTGTGCGTAACCGGATTTTACAATTCGCACTCGTATTTTTAGTCGCCGGTGGCATCATTTGGGGACTATATCAACTCGGCTATTTATTTTATGTCTTAACGATTTCAGCGACGGTCGTGCCGCTCGCCGTCATCATGATCATCTTCATCGAGAACCGGACAGCGGAATCAACGATCGCTTGGTTCCTCGTTCTAATTTTCTTACCGATTCTCGGAGTCATCATCTGGTTGATGTTCGGTCGGAATCCACGGCGTCGCCGCCGGAATCGTCGTTCGCATGACGAACGGAAATTGCTGAAACAAGCGATTCGTCCAGTCCGGTCGCTTGCCGTCAGTGAATTGCCACCGAATCACTTGAAGCTTGCGAACACGATTCGTAACTTCGGTGGGGGCGGGGTGGACGTTCATACAGCAAGTGAGATTTTGACGAACGGGGAAGCGACGTTCCCGGCGATTCTTGACGCAATTCGTCAAGCGAAACATCACGTCCACATCCAGTACTACATCTATCGAAACGATGAGACAGGCAAGGCAATCCGGGAAGCATTGATCGAGCGACTCGAAGCGGGGGTCGAAGTGCGGTTCATGTATGACGGACTTGGAAGCTATATGCTTGGTGAGAATTTCCTACGTCCGTTACGCGACGCTGGGGCACATATCGCAGCCTATGATCCAATCTCGAGTCCCTTATTCATCTTCACGGCGAACTTCCGCAATCACCGGAAAATCGTCGTCGTTGATGGGAAGGTTGGCTTCACCGGTGGACTGAACGTCGGTGATGAGTACGATAGCAAGAGTAAGAAGTTCGGGTTTTGGCGCGATACGCACTTACGGCTCGAAGGACGTGCCGTTAAGGAATTACAAGCGACGTTCCTCGACGACTGGATTTATGCCCAAATCGAATCGGACGACACATGGGAGACGTTTGCGGGGGAAGAGACAATCCACCAGTACTTCCCGAAACATGATGTTGCGTCCGACGGAGCGATTCAAATCGTCACGAGCGGACCGACCTCAAAGGATCCCGCGATTCGCAATGCCTTGATTGCGGCCATCATCTCGGCGCAACGCTCGATCTGGATCGCGACACCGTATTTGATTCCGGACAATGAGACGATGACGTTACTTCGACTTGCTGCACGTGCCGGGCTTGACGTCCGCATCCTGACACCGGGGAAAGGCGATAGCTTTACGTCTTACTACGGCACCCGTTCCTACTTTGGACCACTCCTGAAAGATGGGGTCAAGATTTACACGTACAACCGTCACTTCATCCATGCCAAACTATTTCTCGTCGACGGCAAGATTGGGGCTGTCGGAACGGCAAACATGGACATTCGCAGTTTTGTCCTCAACTATGAGCTAATGGCGTTCCTGTACGATACGGAAAGTGCCGAACAGCTCGAGCGTGACTTCATTGCTGATTTCGACGTCTCGATTCAGTTATCATCGAATGATTACGTCAAACGTCCGCTCCGCTTCCGGATTTTCGAGTCACTTTCGCGCTTGATTTCACCCTTATTATGACGCAACGTCCCGCATCGATTTTCAGGTGCGGGACGTTTTTTTGATTCATTCTTCCTTGAAGTGGGAACATGAACTCTTATACACTAGATGTGTAATCGGTTGCACACTACTTAGCCTGGAAGGAAGTGAAAGGGGCGGAAGTCCCGAATTCGTATGCGAACAATTGATGAATCCCATTTCTACACGCGCGACATGAAACCACAAGCACGACCAGACGCTATCATCCAAGGAGATGTCTACCGTTTCACGGTCTTGACGAGTCGGATGATCCGACTCGAATACGCGGCGGATGGACAATTCGAGGATCGACCGACCCAAACGGTCTTCAATCGTGATTTCCCGGTACCTGCTTATCGCATCGTCGAAAACGAGGAAGAATTGCAAATCATCACCGAGCACGTCCATCTGCATTATACGAAGGGACCGTTCGCTGCGAACACACTTTATATCGATGTCTTAGGGAACTTCAGTACCTATTACAGCCGTTATACGTTCGGCGGACCACTCCGGACATTAAAAGGAACGGCACGGACGCTTGACCACGCGGACGGTGTCATTCCTCTCGAAGAAGGAATTGTCTCACGGCAAGGATACGCGGCGATCGACGATTCGAACGCCTTCGTGCTGACGGAAGACCACTTCGTCGAACCGCGACGCTCCGGTACGCATGACATCTATTACTTCGGATACGGTCACGACTACAAACAGGCACTGCGTGACTTCTACCACCTGACAGGACCGACGCCGATGTTACCGCGTCAGGTACTCGGTAACTGGTGGAGTCGCTACTGGCGTTATAGTGAGAAGGAATACAAAGATTTGATGACACGCTTCAAGACGGAAGATATTCCGTTCTCGGTCAGTGTCATCGACATGGACTGGCACGTCACCGATATTCCGGAACGATACGGGAGCGGTTGGACGGGTTATACGTGGAACCGTGATCTATTCCCGGATCCACGGGGCTTCTTGCAATGGTTGAAGGACGACGACCGGATGGTCACGCTTAACTTGCACCCGGCGGACGGGGTGCGTGGGTTTGAGGAAGCATACGAGGCGATGGCGGTCGCGATGGGCGTTGATCCCGAATCGGATGTTCGGATTCCGTTTGATTTTTCGGACCGGACGTTCATTGAGAACTACTTCACGAAGTTGCATCATCCGCATGAGGCGGATGGGGTCGACTTTTGGTGGATCGACTGGCAGCAGGGCGCGAACTCGAAGATGAAGGGGCTCGATCCGCTCTGGATGCTCAACCATTATCATGCGCTTGATATCGCCCGCAATGGTAATCGACCGTTGATCTTCTCGCGTTACGCGGGTCCCGGAAGTCATCGTTATCCGGTCGGGTTCTCGGGCGATACGATCATCTCGTGGGCATCGCTCCAATTCCAGCCGTATTTCACGGCGACGGCGTCGAACATCGGTTACGGCTGGTGGAGTCATGATATCGGGGGGCACCAGCGCGGGGAAAAAGATGACGAGTTATCGACACGTTGGCTCCAGTACGGTGTCTTTAGTCCGATCATGCGTCTGCATAGTACGATGAGCATCTTCAATGGGAAGGAACCATGGCGCTATTCGACCGATGCGGCGAACGTCATGAAGAAATATTTACGACTCCGGCATCAGCTCGTGCCGTACATCTACACGATGAATGCCCGCAATCACTTTGACGGCTTGCCCCTCGTCTCACCAATGTATTATGAGCATCCAGAAGACGATCAAGCATACAACGTTCCGAATCAGTTCTACTTCGGAACGGAATTGATCGTTGCGCCGATGGTCACACCGATGCACCGGAAACTGCACATGACGGCTGCGACTGCATGGTTGCCAGAAGGGGAATGGTTCGATTTCTTCAATGGGCACCGGTACCGTGGCGGCAAACAGATCCGTCTGTTCCGCTATCTCGAAGACCAAGGCGTACTCGCGAAAGCCGGTGCGATCGTCCCACTCGGTCGTCATCTCGAACATTCGAATGCATTGCATAATCCGGACGATCTCGAAGTCGTCGTCTTCCCGGGAGCATCGAACCGGTTTACGTTGTTTGAAGACGACAGCACTGGGGTCGCACACCGCGACGGCGTCAATGTTGAGACGACATTCGCGCTCGACTGGGAAGCGCGTGAACTGACGATCGCTGCACCGACTGGACATCGTGACTTGCTACCGGAAAATCGGTCGATCATATTGATTTTACGTGGAGTCCGTGAAGGATACGTCCAGCGCGACGGAGAGAGTGTCACCGGTGTCTATGATCATGCGACACAGTCCCTTCGTGTCGAACTGGGTGAAGTGACCGATACGATCACATTGTCGCTTCAAGTCGAGATCTCGACGAACGAGAACAAGATGGACCGGTTGTATGCATTCCTCGATCAAGCGGAAATCAGCTATGATTTGAAGGACCGTTTGTACCGCCTGCTGTCACAAAAGCTCGACCCGGTCAACATGATGCACCAGTTGCAAGCACTCGAACTCGAGAAGGATCTCGTCGATTGTCTGCTTGAGTTGATGTTGTCTTAAACGATTGGATAGGCATGCGAAAAAGCCAGTATTCGTCATCCATATGGACGAGGAATACTGGCTTTCTGGTTGAGGTCAGAACTCTTCGTCTATCTCTTCATCCATCCAAGATAGCAAGTCTTCTGCATCGAGATCGTCACCTTTACTGAGGATCAAGGTCGTGACGTCATCTCGTTTCTGTTCTAACAACTCCGGGTTGTTCGTCAAGACTTCCATGAGGTAATACGCATAAGAGTCGAGGAAATCAGGCTGGTCGTTTCGTTCGATCAGTGTCATGAACGCTTCGATGAGTTCTTCCTGTTCTTCATCGAGAATCATCCAGTGGGAGTATGCGAGAAGTTTTTCGTTTTCGTCATCTCCACGGAGAATGTCCTTGATTTCAGGTAACGTCAGAAATACAACATCCGGCATGACGACTTCCGGAACATCGGTACTCAGCTTCGTTAACCACTCGTCATAGGTCGCCGCGACAAAATAGGTCGTTTCATCCGAAATATCGAGGCACCAGACAGTCGGCTCAGCAGCCTCCATGAAGTGGAAGTACCAAAAATAGCTCCCTTCTCCTTCCGCGAACATCATGACGTTTCCTTCGACATCCCATTCCCTGAGGACCGACAATTCGTCCAGATACCGTTCGAATGTCAATGACGTCATGGAGCGGAGTGGGAGGTGCAATCCGCTTTCTTCGTCCGACCATGTATTCTTGAACTCGACCATCACGGCCATAGCTTCTGGGGCACCACCGTTTTGTTCCCGGATTTGTTCGAGGTAACGGACGGGGAGTGAACCGTTGACGGCTTGCTCGATTCGTTGAATGTCTGTTTCTTTGACTGAAATCATCGTTTCTTCTTGTAACTCTTTATCCCAAAATGGCATCGTATGACCTTCCTTGCTATGTAGTATGTAGACCTAGATTATACGCGAAGCTGATGGAAAATGTTTCAAAAAAAGACCCTATCCGTTATGGAAGGGTCCATTGTGTCATTTACGACGCAACTTTTTCGCTTTTTGTTTCATGTCGTTATACGTGATCATCGGGCTATCGTCCATCGTCAAGCGCAGATGGTTCGGTTCACCTTTGTTCGTGATGCCAGAGCAGTACAAGATGTCGGCATATTCATTGAATAGATCCTCGTAAGCCGGTAAATGGTGCATCAGTCGACCAGGCGATCCCCAGCCACAGAGGACGACGCCATTTTTCGCTTTGACATCGGCAAGTGTCTTCGCGACGAACGCATAGTTCGTCTCATCGAAACTCGCTTGAGCGAATGGCAGATCCTCGCTGACGAGCAGGTCCGGCATCAAACTGATGATGTCATATTGTTTAACGGGATCACTGACATACTTCTTCATCAAATTGTACGCACGTTGTGTCGTCGTTCCGGAGAGAAAGGCGTCCGTCGTCCGTGGTGTGTAGATTAAAGCGGCGACATGCGTTCCTTCTGCGATGTCGTCAAAGATATAGCTGCGTAAATAGCGTTTCGTCTTGTCTCGATCAAACGTCGTCTGGACGCGGATCGACGATTCCTCAATCAAGAGTTCGGAAGAATCGGCTGGTGTCATGGGTGGTGCCTCCTTTTAATTGGTCAAACGTGAGCTGATGCGAAGGAAGAATGCGAGTGTCTTCTTCTTGAGGTCGAGGTCGTTCGCATCGATCGCCTCGACGTGTTGCTGGTAACGATCGTATTGGGCGAGCACGTCAGAAACATATTGTTCACTGCGATTGTATTCAAACAGTGCTGTCGCGAGCGTGTCTCGGTCGGATGTCTTCGTGACATCGTGTTGTTTCAGGTATTTCGCTGCCGTGTGGGCGCTGTCGACGAGACTCGTCGGGTCAGCTTTCCCGTCGCCGTCCGCGTCCACTCCGAGACCACCATATTTCTCGATGGCTTCCGGATCCGTCACGTCGATGCCGTCATGCTCGATGTCACCGAGCGACGTGCCACCTTCGTATCCCCAACCGACCCATGTTTTCGGCATGAATTGGAATGGACCGATAGCGCCGACGGACGATTGCATCGCTGACGAGTTGGAGAAGATCGTCTCGACGCGATGAATGGAGGCGAGCAGCTTCCAGTCGATGCCGTAACGTGCCGCGGCTTGTTCGTAGATGTCGATGTTCTCGGCAGGTACGCCATGCTGTCCATAATACGTACGATACATTTCATTTTGAACACGTTCCCGATTTTGCCAGTAGATGAAGCTACTGACGATGAGGGCGAACAGTACGAACAAGATGCTGATTCGAAAAACTTTTCGCATATTGTTCTCTCCTCTGTTTAGGATTCCACTGAATGGTATCATATTTTAGTAGGGTCTAATAGCACTTTCTGTGACGGGAGTGTGGAATCAAAAAAGGAGTCGAAGTCATGTATCTCTTCGTAAATGGATTTTTACTCGGATTGCTCGTCGTCCTTTCGATCATCGCAGCGGTCCGACCGGTCGATTTGACGATCGTCCCACGCAAGGAATTTTATCCCTCGATGGTCCAGTCGAGTGGTATCTTATGTCTGTTGCTCGTCGGCGGAACGCTGATCAGCGGTACACGGTTGCCAGAAATCGGCTTGACGTTTTTTGTCCCAAGTGGTCCGGTCTGGTACGCGACGATCGGACTGATCGTCCTTCTCTGCTTCGTCTTACTTTTGACGGCGACTGTTCCAGCGTTTCGCAAACGTTTGTTGCCGCTTTATCAAAGTGAGGCGGAGCGACTGATTCTGCCGCGAACGAAAGAGGAGCGGACCGGGTTTCAGATGGTCGCGCTGATGGCAGGGGTGACGGAAGAGTTGATCTATCGCGGTTTTCTCTTTCATGCTCTCGGATTATTTTTACCGTTTTCTAACATCAGTTTCGTCTGGATCGGGGCAATCTTGTTTGGTGTCGCACATCGTTATCAAGGATGGTTTGCGATCCTCGTCACGGGACTGATCGGGGCGGGATTCGGTTACTTGTATCTAGCACTCGAAACACTCTGGCCGTTGATCATCATCCATGTCTTGATCGATCTCGTTGCTGTCTACATTTACAAGGACGATGTTAATTCCTGACATCGTCAAAAAGCGTTGAATTTGTTAGACTGAATGTCAAGCGAAGTCATCATTATAAAATGGTCAAGTTGACGGTTGCAGAACAGGTCAAATGACAGGTAAAATGAGAAGGTAAACGCTTACACATCAAAAGGAGATGGATGAAACCATGCGAACGATCACTTCCACTGGCGAGCGAAAGAAGACGAGTTGGACATTGAATATCGGCAATCAGCCACATTTGATGATGGATGGTGTGACAGAACAAACGCTTGATGCCGAACAACGTGTCGTCTACGACGAATTTTTGATTCCGACGACGGACACTTTGATTCATCGGTTCAAAGCCCGCTTCCCGAACCATCTCTGCGAGAACGGGTATGATGTGTATGGCGCTGCCGCTTTTGACGAACAGGTTGTCGAACTGATCTCCAATTGGTTCATCGAACTGGTCACGGTCTTAACAGCGATGCAGCGGAAGAAAGGCATTCAGCATGTCCAGATTGAAGGCGGTGTCGCAAAACGGACTGACTTCTTACCGACCGTGCGTCGGACATGCCGGGCACTGGAGTCGACGATTGATATTTATTGAAACACCAGTCACGTGTTCAGAGGGGACGTCTATCAGGGCGTCCTCTCTTTTTTTAATCAACGAATCGAGAGAATTCGACGTCGTGAAAACAGCGTGCACTTTTTTGTTCATCTCGAATCGTTTTCCTGGGACAAGCATCGCGCCGCTTCACTTCGTTGCAGGGTCGCTCCTGCTTGTTTTTCCTTAAAAAGCGATTTCGAGTGAACAAAACGTCTCTCTTCTTTCATAAATTAAAAAGCAAAAACGAAGTCGAATACTCGCGGAGTCGGACATGATTGTTCGGCTCCTTTTCATTTTCTGGATGATAGCAGGAAAAAACAGGTTGACGCTAGACTGTATGGCATGTACCATACAGTTAACAGATGTACTATTGTCTTAATACAATGGTGGGAATTGAGGGAGGAAGTCTAATGCTTGAAGTGAAGGGGCTACAAAAGCGATACGGACGAAAAAAGCACGTCTTACGTGACGTGACGTTCTCTGTCGGTCTAAACGAAGTGACATGTCTGATCGGTTTAAACGGGGAAGGAAAGTCAACGATTTTAAAAGCAATTCTCGGTCTGATTCCGGTGGATGCCGGGACAGTGACAGTCGACGGTAAAGCGTCGCGCGACCAGATCGCGTTCGTGCCTGATCTCCAGACGATGCCGAGCTACATGACGATCGGACAAGCGCTCGCATATATGGCAGATCATTATCCGGACTGGAATCAAGAGACAGCGGAACGGTTACTGCAGACGTTCCAGCTGTTTACGACGGATAAAATGGCGAACTTATCAAAAGGGAACAAAGCGAAGTTCAATCTCGTCTTAGGATTCGCCCTCGATCGTCCATACATATTACTCGACGAACCGCTCGCGGGAATCGATTTGTTCATGAAGGAACAGATTGCCTGGATTTTCTCAAGTGAGTTCATGGAAGGACGAAGCATCCTGATGACGACTCACGAAATCGCTGAAGTCGAGCAGGTGATCGACCGAGTGTTGTTCTTACGGGACGGAAAGATCGTTGAAGTCAAAGAGACGGATGAGCTGCGCGGCAGTCATCATCAATCGGTCCAGGACCGGATGCGGGAGGTATATCAAGGATGAAACGTTGGTTGTTATTAACGAATGAAGAACTGAAACGAAGTACGAAATTACTGGTGTTGTTGATTTCAGGCTTGATCGTCGCGGAAATCGCGTCTCTGCTCTATCAAATTTACGATTATCAAAGCACGATCGAGAAAACGATGCGGATTGAACAGATATCAGAAATGGACGCAATTGCGCGAGCAGGTGGTGCGTTGACATTCGCACAGGCAACGGATTTTTACGATTCCATCATTGTATTAGCAATGGGGATGATCATCCTGTTTGCGTTTTGGATTTGGTACCGCGACTGGATAGGTGAGACGAAGTACATCTACAGATTGCTATTGTTACCGGGATCACGCCGGGCGATTTTTGGGTCGAAAATGACGGCACTCTTACTTGTCGTGACTAGTTTGATCGGAATTCAGTGGGGGCTGTTGTTGCTTAGTCGTAATCTCTACTTATGGTTGTTACCAGATGCTCAACAGGTCACAGCCAGCATCAATGAATACTCCATCTATATGAAGTTGTTCTATACGATGTATCCGAGTGATATTTTATTCATCTTACTGATGACATTCATCGTCATCTCGTTCGTCTTCATGACAGTATTACTTGAACGATCGTTCCGAAAGGGAAAAGCGTTCTTGCTCGTCGGATTACATGGGATTGCGTTGATTGGCGGTTATATCATCTTGGGCTTAGCATTGTCAGCTATTTCGAACGATTTGAGTCAACTGCACATGCAATTTTATCTCGGGTACATCGTGCTCTTAACGTTATATGTGTCGTACAAAAATCTGCGGTTAGTCCAGACGCGTCTATCCGTCTAAAGGAGAAATCTCATGAAACGATATCGTCAACTTCTGATCTATGGAGTGATCATTCTCATAACAATCGGAAGCTACATCGGCTACACGCTGTCGATCAAAGGAGCAGACTTTTCGCTCGAGACCGTCAGTGGAAAACCTTCGCAAATCGAAAATTTTAATTTACGTCTTCAGACGAAAGGCATGCGTTCGACGATTTATGATGTCAACGCTAAGGGAGACATCGAAAAACAGTCAAATTCTTACGTCGGACAACTATTCCGTGAAGATAGCATGACGGATTTGCCAGATAAATATTACGAATTCACGACGCATATGGAAACGAATGTAAGTGGAGATGGACAATCAGAGTATGCGATTCAGATCAAACACAATAAACTGCAATTTAAGATGTTTACGTTTAAGACGGAGGAGATGTTCGAGAAAACATTTCAGTATGATACAAAACTTGAGACGGGGATGGACATACAAGCCACTGTCGTCGATAAACAGGCGATGAAGGTCTACATTCAACTCGATCGAGTCGATCAGCCAAGGGAAACGAAACTGCTCGTACTTGATTTAACAGGCGACCGGGTCGAAGAGATTGTTCTTCAAAAGCCAGTAGCGCCTAAACACGCTCGTCAATTTTTAGCGATTCATCAAAATGAGGTCGTCTACACGGAACAACCGTCTGACAGCGATGAGGAGAACACCAAACTATCTTATTTCCTCGATGACGGCAAAAGCGTTCGTTCCATCAAGGAGTTGAATCAACAACAAATCGGTTATACGCCCTATGCGAACGGTCGTTATCTCATCGGCTTCCGCCTGCCGGAAGGGGAGACGAAACGAATCGAATGGTCGATGTTCGACTTGGAAACGAAACGATTATCCGAGCATAGCGTAAGCAGTCCGCTCGTTTTGAAAAAGATTGATTGGTTGGATTCGAAGGACGAGATGCAACTTTATCTCTCTTCCGAGACAAACGATGGATTCCAAGTGTCCGTGATCGATCTGAAGAATGAGCAACTGATGTATCAAGGAGAAATCAAAGATGCGAATCGTAAAAAAGGAACGCGTATCTATGATTTTGCGGTTCAATGATCCACGAAAAAACGCTTCGTCCCGGAAAAACTTATCCGGGACGAAGCGTTTTTTTCGTTTTGACTAGGAATCGATACGTTCTAGGGCGAAAGCATCAAGACGTGAAGTTTTTCTCTGCTGCTTTACAGGCACGCAATAAGGCGTCCTTGAAGAAACGATCTTCCTGCGAAGCGAGTTGTTGTGTCGCTTCCTCGTCTCCGCGCAGTGAGCGGGCGAGCATCTGAATGACCTTGACCCAGCGCCGGACGTGATCAAGTTGCGGACGACCCATCGCGACGTACACTGTGAACCAATCATTCTGATCGCGACGGATCATCCGTTGGAACAGTGATTTCGCGAGATCGACTTCTTCGGTCGTCGGGAGTTCGTTCGTCTCGAAATAACGACGTAACGCGGCAACGGCAGTTGCGTACGCTGCTTTGACGTCGTCTGACGGCTGATGCTTACCGTAGTCGGATGTCGACAGATGAAGTAAGGCAGGTTTTTTCTCGACACCCGTGATCCAGGCAGAGATCGTCTTATTGCCTTTATAGGCTTGACGGTTCGCGACCGGGAGCTTCGCCGTGACGTTTCCGACTTTCCCGATCAAGGTCACTTTGTTGTTGCGATCCTGAATTTCGGTCACTTTCAACTCGACCGTATCACCCATTTCATGAGGAATGGCTTTCGGCTGGAGCTTTTCTCCTGCCGAGAGCGGCGAACGCTTGCGGATCATCCGCAAAGCTTCTTGTTCAATCCGGTCGTCAAGCGACCACAGATGTTCCGGTGGGACGTTGCGGAACCGGCGACGTCGGACCTTGATGTACTGGTCAAGCGCGTCAGCAGCTTGCTCCCGCGTCGATTCACCACGTGCGACGGGGCCGATGATGTCTCGGAGCGTAATGGATTCGAGACGTTCCATGATGCCTTCGAACGGGATGAGTTCCATTACGTAGAGACTACAGACGACGAGTTCGCATTCGCGAGGAGTGAGTGGGCGTTTGGCCATAAATTGACTTCCTTTCAGCTGGTTGATGTTTCTAGTATACCAAAAAAAAGCCATCGTCACGTAATCCCGTGACGATGGACTGAAAAAGCTTACAACACGAATGGCGATTCCGAACTATTTTGCAATTCAGCGGACGCGAGTCGTGTGACACCGTTCATGAACGGGTCATGGGCGACGAACAAGTCACCGATTGCTTTGATCTCAGCCACGGTCGCATTTTCCTTCGCACCAGCGATCCGCAAGCGATACGGTTTTTTTGTCACCGTATCAAATGTCAGGACGATCGTATGTTCCATCAATGGTCACTCCTTTCATGAAATGTAGGGACGAGTTATGCCTTGAGTAGAGCGTAGTCACGGCTGATTTCCGTCAGCGCGTAGCGTCCGTCGAGTAAGCTGCCGACCGCTTGACCGATCGAAGCGACGACGTCTGCTGGAAGATTCGAACGTAAGCCGTTATAGCGGCGGCGAGCAACGACGGCATCACCGTTTGCTGTCACCTTGTCCTTCCGCTCGAAGACGATGACGAGACTCGTCTTGATTTCTTCTGCTTGTGTCATGTGTATCACCTCCTTCGCCCTTATTGACAGGGGAAGAGACCGGATTGTTCGAAAGGAATGAAAAAAAGATGGTCTGGTTACGTTTTTTACGAAAAGTATCGTTTTTACGCATGCGGACGCTCGGATATGCATCTTTGATCTTTGTCTTTGGTGTCGCGGGCATCATGTATGCGCTTGAGCCAGAGACGTTCGGTTCCTACTTCCGGGCCGTCTACTGGACGATGACGACCGTCGTCACGGTCGGGTACGGCGACTTCTTCCCGAACTCGGATACCGGTCGGATTCTGACGATTTTCGTCTTCATCTTCGGGATCGGGATCGTCGGTGGATTGATCTCAAAACTGGTCGACGGTGTCCAGTTGATTCGTAATCAAAAGGAAAGAGGGTTATTACAAGTGAAGGAAACAGGACATACGGTCGTCTTCGGATACAGTCGGCGTTCGAAGCACGTCATCGAGTCATTGCTCGAACATACGGATGTCGTCCTCGTCGACGACCTAGAGCGCGAGCCATTCAGTCACCCACGATTTCATTACGTCTGTGGTGATCCGGCACTGACATCGACGCTCGAACGGGCACACATCGAAAAGGCAGTTCGCGCGATCGTCCTCGCCGATCATTCGATTCCACCGGTCCATGCTGACGGACGGACATTGTTGATTGCTTCAAGCATCGAACGGGCGAATCCGAACATTTATACAATCGTCGAAATGATGCTTGAAGAACACCTCGACAGCTTCGAACAGGTTAAGGTTGATGAGGTGTTACTTGGTGATGAGACGATTGCCCGGATGGCGATCCTCGCGTCCCATCATCCTGGTGTGACGAAGGTCGTGACGGATTTGTTGACGAAGGACGGTGAAGGCATGTTCTCGATTCCGAGTAGACCGGAGTGGGGGACGTACCGTGACGCTTATCATGCTTTGCTTGAAGAAGGCGTGACGATCTTATCTGATGGAAAACGACTCGATTTGAACCGTCGACTCGATGAAGCGATTCCGAAAAACGGGACGTTGATCGTCTTGTGTTCGGAGGAAACCGCCCAACGAATCGGAGCGATTTAGAGAAGAAAGGATTTAACCAATCTTTTTTCGGGTATAGTAAATAAATTTACTAGACGGAGGAAAAAGATTATGACACAACCACAACCAGAATGGATTCAAGAATTATTTGAGACGGTCGATCAAGGCGAAATTAAAAATGCACCAAAATTACTTTATATGGCACTGACGCTTGAACCAAATTATTTTACAAAAGCAGTTAGCCGATTCAATCAACGGCTAGAAGTCGAACCATTAACGGACGTTTCGGAATTGTTGACGGTCTATCGTCAATTTTTCCTTTCAGCTAATCCATCAGAGGAGTACTGGTCACTTGCCTGGAACGAACTCATCCAGACGCTACAACATATGATCGATCGACCGGAAGCTCATCAATTACTTAAAGAGCATGTCGATTTACTCGACTGGTGGTCGAGCGAATCGTTGCTTTCACTCCCGAGCTGGTTGACGATTTTAGATGTCGCTGAACGAATCGACGCGCTTGATCAATTTAGCAGTTATCTTCCAGATATCTTCGAGAGTTATGCGCTTGAAACGGCGAAGGACGAACCGTTTGCCCGTCTTGCCTGGTACGCACTCGCAAGCAATCAACAAGACTTGCTTGCCCCTTACAGAGACCGGATTGAAGCCGGTTCTTCAAAGGAAATTCAGTCTCTTCGTCAAGCGGATCTCGTCGATCAAATTGAAACGACGCGGGTCGTTATGTTAAAGTCGAAAGATAACGAGCCGATTGAATTAACATTTGATCGAAAATGGACATTATAAATTATCGAAGAAAAAATGACACCTAGAAGCCGCACGAATTCAGTCCGAGGGGTGTAGGGATGATTCACGTCAATTTACCGAGTGGTGACTATGTCGTGTTAGTAGAAATAAATCGTGAAGTGCTGCTGTGTCATTCGATTGAAGAAGCGGAACAAGCACAACGCGACCGGTATGAACTGGTCGGACGGATGAGCGAACGCTTGCCGGCAGAAGTGATTGGACCCTCGATTGCGGATTTTGTCCGCTTTTCGACCGGGTTCATCGGCGAAGAAGTGACGTGGCATGAGGAGGAAGAAGCCTTCTTTTGCCAACAGTTCGAGACATTCGACGGTTCCCCGTTAGGTGAAGACCTGACGGGGATTGATGCAACGCGTTGGCGTGCGGTCCTTGCACGCTATTATGCTTACGTGACGATCGGAAAGATCATTCCTTTTGAAGTCAGCGAAGAACCGGACGGCACGGTTCCGCTTTAGTCCAGACGATTCTTCGGTCGGCGCGTAATCAGAGAAGGGCAGGGTTCCCATGAAAAAGCAACTTGCACTACTCACGCTAGCGACAATCGTCGCCATGCCAACGTCTGCTTTCGCGCAGTCTCAATACGTACAATATGATCCGACGTTTACAGAACAACAAAAACAAGAGTGGTTGGCGAATCAGGGGCTGACCGAGATTCGTGCCTTGAAACAAAAAGGATTCTCGCTCGTTGAGCCGCTTGCGCATCTCGAAGAAAAGGATATTGATGCCGATTTGATTCCAATCACGGACGTCAAGAGAGCAACGGATTCCGCTCAATTTCAACAAACGTATCTTGATCAGTCACGCATTCCGGCTTACTGGAAGTACAGCCGCGGAAAATCGGATATCCGAGTTGCAATCATCGATGATGCAATCGATACGAAACATCGCGAGTTCAAGGACGTCATCTATAAGACGACGACGATTTCTGGAATCCGGAAACCTGACGATCACGGGACACACGTCGCCGGTATCGTCGCGGCGCGTGAAGACGGTCAAGGGATCGTCGGTGTCGCATCTGGTGTCAAACTGATCGGGGCCGATGTCTTCGATGGAGACTTTGCCGCATCGATCGACATCGGCGACGGTATTTTGTATGCAATCGAGCAGGGAGCAGATGTCATCAATCTCTCACTCGGACAATATGAGTTTGATCCGTACATGGAAGCAGCGGTCAAAAAGGCGGAAGCGAAGAACATACTTGTCGTCGGAGCAGCCGGAAACGACGGGCGCAATAAAGTACTCTTCCCAGGATCGATGAGTCAAGTCGTCGGTGTCGGGTCCGTCGGAACGCTGGGGCGTGCCTCGACGTTCTCGAACTACGGGAAAGGAGTCAACATCATGGCACCGGGGGAAGGGATCTACTCGACAATCGTCGGCAACAAGTACGGCTACTTGGACGGCACATCGATGGCGACACCGGTCGTCAGTGGTGTGTTGGCGCTCGCGAAATCGAAGAACCCATTCGTCTCGAACACGACGATGCGCAGTAAGTTATATGCTGCAGCGACGAAAAAATCAGGTGATACGAAGTTGCATTACGGAGCAGGTCGCTTGAATGCCGGAATCTTAGCGACACTGCCGGCACCGATCTCGAAGATCTCGTTACCGGCAACGGTTAAGCCGAATCAGGCGTTTACATTCTATTTTGATGAGTATGCGAGTGCGAAGACGACGACATGTCTCTATAAGGACGGGAAGGTCGTTAAGACATTCACGCAATCGAATTTAACGAACGGTACGCATAAGTTTACGTATAAGTTGAAAGACAAGGGGTCATATAAGCTTGTCTTTACAACGACAGGTGGACGGCATACGCGGACCGTCGAACGCTTACTGACAGTCAAATAAAAAAGCGCCTCCCACTGAGTGGGAAGCGCCGTACGAGACCTGAAGGTTACTTCGGGTCTTTTCCTTTTTTATAGACGGGCGTCGGAGGCGTCAATGCCTCTCCAGTCCATGTGATCATCGCTTCCATCTTGTATCCTGTGTCATCCTCATGGACGAAAGACAGGCGACTGGAATCGATCAATTGGTATAAACCATAAGCGACCTGGTCGGCCCAAGAGCGTAACGTCATCGCTTCATCATACAACGGGATTTGCTCAGGGAAACGTTCGTTCATAAGCAAGATATCGTGTTGATCGAAATGATAGCTACGTTTTGAGAGTGCATCGGGCGCCTTGACGTTGAACGGCTCGAACGCGTGGATGAGCTCTCCTTGACGATAGAAGGCGAAGATGCCGTTTCGCAGATGAAGTGCCTTGATCTCGTCGATCTCGATCAGGAATGTCAACTTGCGAACCGTTCGCCGGTTCGTACCAGAGCGTCGTTTTTTCATACTGCATGCCCCCTTCTGAACTCTTGTACTATACCGTGAAATGAGGCAGGGACGCAACTTTTTCGTTTATAAAACGAGAATTGCCTCTTGCAGGAAAGCGGCATCTACGCTACACTCATAAGCAGTGACTATGTTGGTTCGGACAATCGCGGGGCATTTCGGTGCTTTGAGGAAAGTCCATGCTCGCACAGCCTGCGATGGCTGTAGTGATCGTGCTACACAAAAAGATAAGTGTAGGCAGCGTCAAGCTGACGGCAGAAGGAACGCCTAAGTCTTCGGATATGGCCGAAACTTCTTGAAGGTGCCACAGTGACGGAGCTTCATGGGAAACCATGAAGGTGGAACGAGGTAAACCCCACGAGCGAGAAACCCAAATTTGGTAGGGGAATTTCCGGAGCGGAACTGAACGCGAAGGAGAGCGTATGCAAATACGGAGATAGATGATTGTCGCCTGCGTGTGAGGGTCAAACCGTTTGAAACACTAAGGAACAGAACATGGCTTACAGGACCACATAGGCTGTTATTTTTAAGTTGAACGAGAGTCCAGGTCCACCCTGGGCTCTTTTTTTATTGCAATGAAACGATTCAGTGGAAGAAACGATAAAGGAGTGAACGCGATATGGCAAAACGCTTAGTCATCGCGACAGCGGCGATGGGAATCGAAGCGCTCGTCGCAAAAGAAGTCCGTGCGTTAGGATACGAGTGTACGGTCGAGGACGGAAAGGTCTACATCGATTGTGAGATGGAGGACATACCCCGTTTGAACATGTGGCTCCGGACAGCGGACCGGATCAAACTCGTCGTCGCTGAGTTCCGCGCGACGACATTCGAAAAATTGTTCGATCAAGTCAAGGCACTGCCGTGGCACGAATTGATGCCGTGGGATGCGAATTTCATCGTCAACGGTCGTTCGGTCAAATCGAAGCTGTTCTCGATCCGTGACTGTCAAAAGATCACTGAGAAAGCGATCGTCTCGCACATGCAAGAAGCGTACAACAAAGGAACGGAATGGTTGCCGAAGACAGGTGCGAGCTATCCGGTTGAAGTTGCTTTGTTAAAAGACATCGCGACATTAACGATCGATACATCAGGCGACGCATTACACAAACGTGGCTATCGTGAGTTCCACTCAGCAGCCCCACTGAAAGAGACGATGGCGGCAGCGATGCTGATGCTGACGAACTGGAAGCCGGATATGCCGCTCTACGACGTCTTCACCGGTTCAGGTACGCTGGCGATTGAAGCGGCGATGATCGGGCGTAATATCGCACCAGGCATCAACCGTGAGTTCGTCTCACAAGAGTGGAAATGCATTCCGAAGAAAGCGTGGTTTGATGCGATCAACGAAGCGAACGAAAAAGCAGAGTGGGACAAACCATTGAAAATTTACGCAAGCGATGTCGATCCAGAGATGGTCAAGCTTGCGAAAACGAACGCAGAACTCGCAGACGTCCGCGATGCGATCAACGTCATGCAACGTGACGCGGCAGACTTCAAACCGAAGGAAGACTTCGGTGTCATCATCGGGAACCCGCCTTACGGGGAACGTCTCGAGGACGCGCGTGAAGTCCATCAGCTGTACCGTAAGATCGGAACAGCGTATAAAGAATTCCCATACTACAGTGTCTACATGATCACGTCGTATGTCGAGTTCGAAAAAGCCTACGGACGTCCAGCAACGAAACGCCGGAAGCTGTACAACGGGAACATCGAAGTTCAGTTTTATCAGTATTATGGTTTGCGTCGGAAACGTCCGCAGGCTTAATCGATTTGTGGGAGGTGAATGGGGGTCAGTTCCCACTTACTTCCCACTTTTTATTTTTTTCGCCAAGATGTCACGAGCCGCTCGGTTGGGCGGTTTTTTTATCGTCTATTAATGCCGCGAGTTGATTAGCAGTATCATGTTGTAATTTCCTCTTGGTATGTAAGTTTGGTTTAAGTCAGCAAAAAAGGCACCTGAGTGCCTTCAGTGTACACCTTTTAGTTTGCTTCTGGACCAGCAGTTTCGAAGAACTTTTCGAATCCGAGTAACTCAGTCTGTGCTGTGTCCTTGATTCGTTCGAAATGACTTTTTGCTTTCATTAGTGTGCCGTCAGGATCTTTTTGGAAATCTTCAGGGTAATCCTCAAGCAACAATGATAATTGATCAAGCTCTTTGATAATAATGCGATGTGATTCCATGGCCTGTGTAAATCCATTAGTCGTATAGTCAGGTGCTTCAAAGTGAGTACTCGCGGTAATTTCATTTGCTATGGTAGCATCAAATTTATATAAATCTTTCAAATCGTCTACTGAAATATATTCAAATTGACTAAATCCATCTTTCTTTTTATAAGGAGTGAATTTCTTTTGCAATTCATCGGCTTCTACATAAATAGCGTTCATAGCTTCTGAAATTTTAAAAACACTAGTAATGGCTTCAGGATATTTCTCTGCATCCGTTTGATCGGCTATAGCTGATTCATTATTAGTATTTCCTTCCTCTGTGACCGGTTCTGCAATGACTGGTTGATCGATAATAGAGGAAGAATTAATTATTGCTTCGTTTATAGGTATTGCAAGTAGTGATTTCTCCTCTCTATTGGGCAAATAGCTTTCGGCTTCGTTCCACGTTTCAAAACTCTTAGCGACCGTATACGTTTCTAGACTATATGCCATATCTAATAGGTTCTGAGAAAGAGTTTCGAGTTTTTCCGCTATCACGTTTTCTGCATTTGTAAATGGGACGTCTTCATTTTTCGCCATGTACGAACCTGCAGCCATCATATGAGCAATTTGTGCGGCTTCGTTCAACATTTCAACTTGAGCATCTACTCGATCTCTAACATCTTGGGTGACGGTTTTTTGAAAATCTTTGATTCGCAGTTGCTCTGCTTCTTTCATCTCTTTTTGTTCTTTAACAATACTGTTCACTAACTCGGTTGTGGATGAAATAGCTTTCTCAACAACAGGCTTCCCTGTATCTAAAGCATTTTGGATATCTTCTGGTGAGAAATCGTTGTTCGTTTGCTTTACATTTGTTCCATGTCCGAAAGAGGCAAGATCTCTCGGATCAGACTCTACAGGTGTGTCATTTTTTTTGGTCTTTTCTGCTTTTGATTCGGTAATAGGAGTTTCTTTTTTAACCTGTGATGATTTAGCGTGCATCCCAAGAAAGTACGATCCCCCAATTAATATAACCGCGAGGATTCCGATGACCCAGCGCATCTGGATGGTCCGTCTATTATAACGACCATTTTTGAAAGTATGTTTCCTTTCTTTGTCCACGATATATCCTCCATTAGTAATTATTTTTTTAGTCCTTATTTAGAACATTTATGTTTTTAATTTCCATATTAATTTTAGCTCAAAATGATTTACTATGCGACATTGATTTAAGCGATAGGATAACTATCTTCGCATCTAACAATCGTATATCTAACTTGTATGAATATTGAAATATAGTTATTGCATTATTTTCCAAGTGTTATAGTTTCTATCGCAAAAGGTCTTATGCTTAAGTTACATTGGTATTCGCGTGACCAGTGTTGCACAATCATTACATAGTTCTTAAGAACCTCTCTAGATTAAATTAAGGCATTATAAAAAATAACTTTGAAATGACATACTTAAAAAGTACTAGTTTTGAAGGTGTTTTTGATTAGCGCAAATAATATTTTTGAGTAGGATGATATGAACAGTAGTCAAAAGATAAACATTATGCATGAGCATACGGATTTTGAACAGGTTGATTTTGCAGCAACACTCGAAACCGTCCGTTTGGTCGAAACGTTACTCCATCATCGGCTGCTCGAGCGTTATTTCGCTGAGCGGACAGAAAATCCAACTCTAGGCGGATATACCAATTAACAGATTCCAAATATAGTAAATAAAGAGGTGGAATAAGGAGGAGACGATTCAATGTGGATCATACTGGGTTTACTGGCGATTGGATTTACCGCGCTGAACATCATCTTTTATGTGATCGGTAAGGACTATCGTTTCCTGATGGTGCTCGGACTGAGCTTTACGGCACTGACGCTGTGTGCCGAATACCGACTCGTCGCGGAATTCGTGGCGCGGGAGGACTGGGCAGCGTTACAAGACATCGTACCGGGCATGGAGCGGGCACTGTGGGTATTGACGTTCATCTCGATCGGATTAAACGTATTGCCGCAACTGTTAGACTACCGAAAGAATCGATCTCGTTGAGGAATCCAAGAGGAGCGGAATCCTGATGATCTATACATTTTCACCGCTGACTCAACGACAGGCGGAACATATTGCCTACGAGTGGCAATATGACGGGGCGTTTGCATTTTATGATATGCCGAATGACGCAGAAGATTTAGCAGAATTTCTCGATCCAGCAAAGCGAACGGAACATTACTTCGCTGTGTTGGATGGGGAAGAATTGATTGGTTATTATGTATTTGAACCAAACGCAGACGTCGTTGATGTCGGGCTTGGTATGCGACCAGACTTGACGGGACGAGGAAATGGAGTGGCATTTTTAGAAGCCGGTCTTGCGTTCATCATGGACCGGTATGCACCTAAACAAATCGAATTAGCTGTCGCGACATTCAACGAGCGGGCGATTCGCTTGTATACGAAAAGTGGCTTCCTTCCCGTCGAACGGTTCCAACAGGCGATGAATGGTGGAAGCTATGAATTTTTGAAGATGCGTTTACGACCCATCGACGCAACGGAACCTTTTCCTGAATCATGAAGTAGATAACAGAAAAGGGAATGATGATGTCATGGCACGCTGTACGAATTGACAGTATAAGTTCAGCACAAAAGAAGTACTAGCTGTCAGTGTTGCAATACATGGGAAAGGCAAGACGTGTCCGAACTGTAGCGTGAAACAATACATGTCTCGAAAGTCGCAATTTTATCTATCACTCGGGAATATCAGTCTATTGTTCGTCCTGATCTTGCCATTTCTGATTCGGTTGAGCGACCGGGAAGAATCGATGAAGTAAGATGTCGGTTACCTCAATTTCATGAAACTGTTTCTTGAATCCACCAGTAGATACAGGGGAAGGGGATGATTAGATGGTACGTTGTACGAATTGCCACTATAAGTTCAAAACGAAAGAAGTGCTCGCTGTCGGATTTGCGAAACATGGAAAAGCGTGTCCGAACTGCGGCGTGAAGCAGTACATTTCAAAAGACTCGCAACATTACTTATCGCTCGGATACGTCAGTCTCTTGTTCGTCTTGATCCTACCGTTCGTCATCAAACTGAGCGACAAAGAAGAGACGATCTGGTAAAGCATTACGCGCATGCCTGAAAACGACAGGGTACGCGTTTTGTCTTATACTCGGGGCAAAGGAGCTGGGAAACATGCAAACCGTATACGATGCAACCGTACAAAACGCAACGGGAGAGACTGTTTCATTAGGTGACTACGCTGGGCGTGTCCTCGTGATCGTCAACACGGCAAGCAAATGTGGGCTCGTCAAACAACTTGGCGAATTACAAGCATTGTACGATAAATATGACGAGCAAGGAGTCACGGTGCTTGGCTTTCCGTGCGATCAATTCAATCAGCAAGAGTTCGCGAGTCAGGAAGAGACGATGCAGTTCTGTCAGCTGAACTATGGCGTGACGTTTCCGATGTTTCAGAAGATCGACGTCAATGGACCAAATGAACATCCGCTATATACATTCCTAAAACGCGAACGGTCGGGTCTACTGTCGTCAAAGATCAAATGGAACTATACGAAGTTTTTAATCGATCGCCAAGGACGTGTCGTACAGCGGTTCAGTCCGGTCGATTCCGTCCAGTCAGTTGAAAAAACCTTATCCTTTTATCTATAATCCAAGTAACCGTCCGGCGCGAGTCGTTGGACGGGATGAACGAATACCCTACCTTTGGCGAGGTAGGGCTTTTTTATGTCATTCAACAATGAGCGAATCAAATGAATAGGTGACGATTGCATCGCTACGCTTATGTCCGAGATCAGTCAGGACCGGTGGACGGGGGGACAAGACATGAAAATCCTGTTCGAACGCCCGGAGCCAGTAATGGACCCAGTCTTTTGTAGGATCGAGATTCATCATTTTACGAACAAACGTCAGTAGCTTTGAATCGGTCAGCGTCAGAAGTGGAATCGGATTGATCTCGACATCTTCTTTTAGTTCATAGAGGTCCGGTGAACGAAGCAGAATCGCATCCGCCTCGAAGGTCAATCGGAAGTAATTACAGCTATAGTCACCGACGATGACCATCGTCTCCTCCGTATGCCCACGGAAATGAAAGATCAATCGGTTACCATTCGCGACATCCATCAAGAACTGATTGAGTCCGATGTGATAATCTTCGCGAAATTGTAGTTTCTCAAGCGTGATTTCTTGCATGATTTAGCCTCCAGTCCGAGTTTGTCGTTCTTCTGTCAAAACGGTTTGGCGCGCTGCTAGGCGAGACGAACCGATCAATAAGGCGATTCCGAGTAATAATAACGAGATTCCGAACCAGGCCGTACCACTTAATTCTTCACCGAGGACGAACACACCAAGCAAGGCGGCGGTCAGCGGTTCACCGAGCGAAAGTGTGACGGCAGTCGACGATGGTACGTTCGATAGTCCTTTCGCGAATAACCAGTAAGCGATTCCAGTCGCAACGACGCCGAGATGGAGGCTGATTCCGGCACCACGTGACGTGAACAACCAGGAGAGATCGAATAAGAAGAGCAGAGGTGACAAGAGTAAGGCGCTCGTCATGAAAATGACGGCAACGACTGACAGCGGTGCGTGTGTCTTGACGAGGTCTCGACTGACGAACGTATACCCGGCAAACGATAGTCCGGCACCGAGTGCAAGGACGATTCCGATTGGATCAATCGCAACCGTTCCTTGATTGTTCAATAGCAACAGACAGCCGGTGATCGATAGTCCGGTCGATGCCCACCACAGCAGCGCTGGACGTTTCTTTAGGAACAGCCACTCGATACACCCGGAAAAGATTGGTGCGCTACCGATTGCGACGACGGTACCGACGGCGACACCGGTCATCAATACAGCGGAGAAGAACAGCGGTTGGTAAGCCGCCATGCTGACGGCAGCGAGTAAAATCGTCCGCAACGGCCAGTCGCGTAACGTCAGCGTTCCTTTGAAGAGAACGAGACAGAGTAAGAACAGTCCACCGACAGCAAGACGAACGGCACCAATTGCAATCGGGTGTGCATCTTCTGGCGCAAAGGCTTGTGAGGTCCCCGTCGTGCCCCAAAAGATCGCAGCAAGTAATATGAGCAACATCGATGATGATTTAGACATGGGTCACCTCTTCGAATGTAATTTTTTAAAATGATATTAGAACGAGAATACCACAGAACGAATAGGATGGAATACACCAAATAATTGAAAAAATGGTATGGTGTATAGGGTGAAGTCGTATCATTCACGAATACGAAAATGAAAAGGATGGACCCCATGAAAGAAATGAACCAAATCGAAGCGGTACTTGACGTCTTATCGCAAAAAATCAATCACGGGTCGACCTTCATTCAGCGGCGATACGATACAGGAGTCGCTCAATTCAATTTGAATGACCCGGTGACGGAACAGGCGATCCAGTCATTTGAAAAACAGTTCAAGCTAACGTTACCAAGTGAATATAAGACATTCCTTCGTTTACATGACGGAACGGAATTGTTTATGATTCAAGGTCTCGGCATCGAACTCTATCCACTTGAGAAAGTCATTGAAATGACGATCCAAGCTAAAGAGTACGACCTGATCCATGAAGACTACGATCATTTCTTGATGATTGGCGAAATGAACGAAGGATACGTCTTGATCCATACGGAAGATGCGAAGACAGATGAGACACCCTATATGCACTGGATGTTTCATGAGTTGTCGACAGAGGAGACTGATCCGATTGGACAGAACTTCGGCACGTTCCTTGAATATGCGATCATTTCGCAAGGGGATATGTTCTGGGAGTTCAAGGACTTCTCGATTGCAACAAATACTTATTATGTAGAGAATCACAATTCTGAAGAGGAAGTGAGCAAACCACGACCGATTCGCTTCGTCGACTCGGTTCGCGTTGAAATCGAGTATCCGATTGCGAAGAGGGATGCGTATTTCTCGGTTAAGATTTTCGAAGGGAAACAAGAACAAGAACGCCTTGGTTCAAGCTACGACTCGGATTCGCGCTTTGAAAAAGTGATGCAATCGGTTCGAGAATATCTAATGGCAGAGCGATTCCAGTATTCGTCAATCATGGTCTTTCAAACGGAACATTGGTTTTGGCAGAACGAGGACGAGACAGGTGATCCGTTGATTCGTAACTATAATCCGCAACGTCAAGGACTGCGCTTCGATGGATATCGTGCCTTTGTTGAGGAACCACCACGCCCACTTCCAGGGTGGGAATGATACAATCAATGTTCGGATTCGATGATTTTCACCATCGAAACTCAAAATAAAGTTTTATCTTGTATCCACTCATCTTTCAAAAAAGAATTGACAATGAACTGGATGAATCTGTATGCTAATCAAAATTACATAGTCAAGGCGATGACGAGAAGAGTAGGAAGAAATTGACGGTGCCAAGCGAGTCCGAGATGGTGAGAGCGGATGACCGGGTTTCTCTCTGAAAAAAGCCTCCGAGCTTCGTACGGATTCCGATATGGATGATGCTACGATGGGTTCTCCCATTATCGAGAGCATGTATGATTGTACATGTGAAGGTTCGTCTGGTGACAGGCGGACGAACAAAGGTGGTACCACGGGAAGCTGATTCTCGTCCTTTAGGCAACTAACGGGCGAAAATCAGCTTTTTGTCTACTACTGGAGGAATCATCATGCATTGGGCAGAACACACTGCAAGAACCATCATCGAGCGTCAGCCAGATAAAGAGACATACGTCTGCGCTGCTGGGATCAGTCCATCGGGTCCCGTTCATATCGGCAATTTCCGGGAAGTCGTCACGACGTACTTCGTTGCGCGTGCGCTGCAAGATCTCGGCAAAGATGTCCGCTTCTTGTTTTCATGGGACGATTACGATCGCTTCCGCAAAGTACCCGCGGATGTCGATCAAGCATTTACTCGATACATCGGGATGCCTTATAACGCCGTTCCGGCACCGGATCGATCCGACATGAGTTACGCGACGTACTTTGAACAGCAATTCGAAACGATGCTGGCAGCGTTCGAGATCACACCAGACTACCGTTATCAACATGAAGCCTATACGTCTGGCACTTATGCTGAACAAATCATCCACGCGTTTCGCCATCGTCACGCGATTTATGACATCTTGATCGACCATAAGACAGCGGCAGGATCCGATGCTGAGCGAGCAGCGTTTTACCCGGCGACCGTCTATTGTGCTGCTTGTGGAACCGACGCGACTACCATCGATGCATTCGATGAAGCTGAAGCCACGTACCATTACAGCTGTCGATGTGGTCATATGGCAACGGTCGATATGCGGACGGAACATCGGATGAAATTGAACTGGAAAGTCGACTGGGCGATGCGCTGGGCACATGAAGGCGTCGATTTCGAGCCAGGTGGAAAGGATCATTCAGCAGCAAACGGAAGTTACACGGTTTCGTCCCGGATTGCGCAAGAAATTTTCCAACAGCCGGCACCGCTCTATCTCCCTTATGAATTCATTCGTCTAAAAGGGGAGTCGAAAAAAATGTCGAGTTCAAGCGGTGGTGTCTTGACTCCGCAAGATCTACTCGCCGTCTATCCACCGAGCATTCTTCTGTTCTTATTTGCGAAACATCGTCCGAATCACGCCTTTCATATCGGGCTAGATGAAGATGTGTTACGCAATTATAGTGAGTTCGAGCGTTTTGTCGCACACTCATCGCGTCAATCCGAAGACATTCAGCAAAGTCTGCGTTGGAGTCATCGTGGAACTGCTCATCTTGTTTCGTTTACGCAGTTGACGATGATTGGTCCGATGGTTGGTTTTGACCCTGATTTGATTGAAAATGTGTTTTGCGCGAGCGTTCCGCCTGAACAGATTGACCGTGCCCGTACTTTCGTTACGCAGTGGTGTCCGGAACGGGAACTTCAAATCAGTACTGTTCCGAATCGTGAACTACATGCGCAACTAACGGAAACGGAACAGGACTGGATCCAACGATTCGTCGTTGCTCTCAGAACGGATGAAGACATCCTCTCTGCCTTCTACCGTTTGACACGGCAAGCTGAAAAAAAGGAAACACTTCGCCTGCAGAAACACTATGCGACGCTACTCTATCAACTGACGATCAATCAATCCTACGGACCACGCATCCCGTTACTCGTCGCGACGATTGGTCGGGAGCGAATGTCTGAGTTACTGGAATTTGCGGATGAGGAAATTACGACAAGCAGGAAATCAAGAGACCGAGCCTGAAAAAGAAGTACAAAACCTTATTTTCATATATAGAAATTTAATTTCAAAATTAAATAAATAATATTGAATTAAAATTTCTTAATTGTATAATAAAGGGAGGGAAGAGAAAGGGTGAAGCAGATGTTAGATCAATTAGCAACGGAACGTCGAAATGAACGGACGATGCAACTCGATGAGATGACAGTCGAAGATGTCTTACGGGTGATGAACGCTGAGGATCAAACGGTCGCGACGGTCATTCGGGAACAAATTCCCGTCATCGCGGAAGTCGTCAAACACGTCATTGCGTCATTCAAAAACGGAGGACGCTTGATTTATATCGGTGCTGGTACGAGCGGGCGGCTCGGGATTCTCGATGCGGCAGAATGTGTTCCGACGTTCGGGGTCTCACCAGACATGGTCGTCGGTTTGATTGCTGGTGGCGAACGTGCGTTAATCAAGGCGGTCGAGGGAGCCGAGGATAGTCGGACGCTTGCCGTCGACGATTTGAGAGGGCTCCAGCTAGAAGCGCGTGATACCGTGATCGGGATCGCTGCAAGCGGTCGGACGCCGTATGTCATCGGCGGGCTTGATTACGCGAAGGAAGTCGGAGCGGTGACGGCAGCGATTTCTTGCAACACGGATGCGGTCATCAGTGGGCACGCACGATATGCGATTGAAGTCGAAACAGGTCCGGAAGTCTTGACGGGGTCAACAAGACTAAAGGCTGGAACGGCACAAAAGCTCGTCTTGAACATGATTTCGACGGCGGCGATGATCGGTGTTGGCAAGGTCTATCAAAACCTGATGGTCGACGTCCAGTCAACGAACGAAAAACTCGAGATCCGGGCGAAGCGGATGATCAGTGAGGCGACAGGAGTCGATGCCGTAACGGCGGAGCGTGTCTTTAGTGAAGCACACGGGCACGTCAAGACGGCGATCGTCATGATTCTCGCAAACATTCCGTACACGGAAGCCGTCGAACGATTACAGCAAGCGAACGGATTCGTCCGAGACGCACTCTAAGGGGGAAACACGATGAAGAAGGAAGAAGTGCTGGCACAAGCGATCCTCGAGCACGTTGGTGGAAAAGACAATCTCCGGCAGCTTGCGCACTGCATGACGCGAGTTCGCTTATCGTTAAAGGACCCGACGCAAGCAAATATCGATGCTCTAAAACAGATTGATGGGGTCATGGGGGTCATCGATGACGAAACGTTACAAATCGTCGTCGGTCCTGGAACAGTCAATCGGGTAGCCGATCATTTAAGTCGCGAAACGGGACTTGCGATCGGGGAAGAGTCCGTGGATCCGAATTTGACACCAGAAGAACGAGCAGCTGTCGAGCGGCAAAAAGTGAAAGCGAAACAACAGTCACCGTTCAAACGCTTCTTGCGCCGAATCGGGAACATCTTCATTCCGCTCATTCCGGGTCTTGTCGCTTCCGGTATCATCAACGGTGGTGCGAACTTCGCAAAAAATGCGGGTGTCGATGAAACACAGACATGGATGCAGATTTTACTACTGATCGGTGGGACGGTCTTTTTATATCTCGCCATCCTTGTCGGCTGGAACACGGCGAAGGAGTTCGGTGGGACGCCGGTACTCGGGGCGATTGCCGGTGGGATTCTATTCAACCCCGTGCTTGCGGACATTACGATTTACGGGGAACCGCTTGTTCCGGGCAGGGGTGGCTTGTTTGGGGTCATCTTTGCCGCGTGGTTGATGACGTATCTTGAGAAACACATCCGTCGCTTCATGTTCGCATCGATCGACATCATCTTCACGCCACTGTTGACGGTGCTGATCGTCGGATTCGCCTCGCTGTATGCGATCATGCCGGTGGCTGGACTGTTGTCAGACGGCATCATGAAAGCAATCAATGCCGTACTTGAGGTCGGTGGACCACTCGCCGGAGCCGTGCTGGCTGGCTTCTTCTTACCACTCGTCATGGTCGGTCTCCACCATGGATTGACACCAATCCATCTCGAGTTCTTGAACACGATTAGCAACACACCACTCTTACCGATTCTTGCGATGGCAGGAGCGGGTCAAGTCGGGGCGGCAATGGCGATTTTCGTCAAGACGCGCAATCCGCGCCTGCGTAACATCATCAAAGGGGCGATCCCGGTCGGATTCCTCGGAATCGGTGAACCGTTGTTATACGGTGTTACGTTACCACTCGGTCGTCCGTTCGTAACGGCATGTCTCGGCGCAGCAGTCGGTGGTGCCTTCCAAGCAACGATGAAGACGACCGCACTCGGTGTCGGCGTATCCGGGTTGTCATTGACACCGTTGATTGACAACGGAATGTACTTGACGTACATCGGAGGTCTCGTCATCTCGTACGCGGCAGGATTCCTGTTCACATACTGGTTCGGTTTCAAAGAAGAGATGGCAGACGGTATTTAACGTATTGAAAAGCAGTTGAATCCTTCGAAAAAGAAGGGATCAGCTGCTTTTTCCCTAAGTAGAGAAGTGAAGGAGTGAGTGTATGAAAGGATTATCAATCTATTTAAGTGAACCGATCACAGAGGAGACGAGCGAGTGGCTACAGCGGATGAGCGCTGTCGGCTTTACGTCGCTCTTTACATCGCTACATATTCCCGAGGATGATTCTTCACTGTACGTCGAACGCTTGCAAGCGCTCGGTCATTTAGCACGTGAGCTCGGATTCGAACTCGTGGCGGACATCGCACCAGCGTCGCTCGCGACGCTCGGCAAGACATGGGAGACGGCAGCGACGTTAACGGACTGGGGTGTGACAGGACTCCGTCTTGATTACGGCATCAGTCCGCAGCAAATCGCGACGTTATCGAACCAAATGATGGTCGCGCTCAATGCCAGTACGTTAACAGCAGACGAATTGACGGAGATGAAGGCACAGGGTCTGCGAATCGATCACACGGAAGCGTGGCATAATTTTTATCCGCGACCGGAAACAGGACTCGACCGGACGTGGTTTGACGAAAAAAACGCCTGGTTACAGGCGCAAGGATTACGGGTCCAAGCGTTCATACCGGGTGACGGAACACTTCGCGGACCATTATTCGAGACGTTACCGACACTTGAAGACCATCGAGGAGTGGCACCGTTCGCAAGTTATTTGGACTTAATAGCGACTGTCGACCGAATCCTTGTCGGCGATCCACGGTTGACGGAAGCTACGATTCGGCAATTTGAAGCAGAGCAAGACGGAATCATCGTACTTCGGGCAGTAGCGAACGGACAGCAAGCACAACGGGATACGGAAACGAATCGGTTTGATCCGGCGCGGGATGTCATTCGATCCGTTGAATCGCGCATGAGTCCGTCGACGATTGATCTAACACCGAAAGATCCGTCTGCCCGCCCGCTTGGCACAATCACGATTGATAATGAACGCTACGGGCGATACGCCGGTGAGGTGCAAATCACGAAACGTAATCTACCTGCGGATGAGCGAGTCAACGTTCTCGGACGTGTCGTTGAGGCCGATCAACCATTGATCGCACAGCTTGGTCCAGGAAGTAAATTCCGGATTGACTGGGTGGCGCCATGAGGCAGATCGTTGCCGAGCGCTTCGCCTATCTATACCGAGGGGAATTGTTCACGGTCGTCACGATTTTACCGCTGAGTTGGTTTGGGAATCGTGTCTTTCCACGACTGCAGTTATTTGAACTCAGTGCCTTTTGGATGTCACTGTTTTTGTTTGAGCTGTTGTTGATTCAAGGAGCTTGGTATTGGTACAGCAAGTCAAGGCGTCTGAAGAAGGAAGGAACGTCAATTACCCGAGAACCGGTCGTCCGACGATTACGTCACTGTCGTGTCATCAATCTGGCTTTGATCGTTCTGACAGCGTGTGCGTTCGGAATCGACTGGATTCGTTTTCAATCTGAGCTTCCGGTGTATGGAATACGAATCACCTTGTTTCTATATATTTTCGCAATCCTTGAATATATCAATTATTTCCATATCCAACTGATGTACGATAACCGGTCAGATGTGCAATACTTAATACGGAATCGACGTTTGAAACGATCAGCATTGAATAAGGATATGCAACGGCTTCGTAAAGTAGTCTGAGGGTTCATAGAAAATAGGAGGGATTGTATGCTCGATATGCTCATTCGTGGCTATCGAAAGTTACGGAAATTAAGAGGGCGTTGAGAAAAAGGAGGATATGTTGATGAATTGGCTCAATCAACCGTCGCGTATTAAAGAAGAGACACCGTTACGCTTCATGACGGATCCGGATACGGATTTTTGGCGCAACACACATTATCAGTTTAATCGTCAGACGGGGCATGCGTTGTTGCAGGATGCTCCAAATGGAGAATTCAAATGCCGGATTGAAGTGAAATTAAAACCGAATGCTACATATGATCAAGCGGGGATTTTACTATATGTGAACGATGACCACTGGGTGAAAGTCTCGGCTGAGTTCATTCCGGATGGTCCATCTCATCTCGGTGCCGTCGTGACGAGCTTTGGGTACTCGGACTGGTCGTGTCGGGATGTCGACAACACACTATTTGATGCACCGCTTGTCTTTGAACTCCACTATCTCAATCAAGATGTCACGTTGTATCACGTAACAGGAGAGCACAAAGAGCAACTCCGGATCGCACACTTACATGACGTGACCGATTTGAAGATCGGACCGTATGCGTGTAGTCCGGATGTAGAAGCGGCAGGGTGTGAAGTGGAAGTACTAGATTTCTCATTAGAAACTATCGTTAAATAAAACGCCATAGCAAATGGGGCTGACTCAAAAGTCAGTCTCTACAAAGATAAGGATGGCAGAATGATGATCTGCCATCCTTATCTCGTAACAAAAAGAATGACGCGTTTCGCGCCACTCCTACAGGAAAAGCGCATTTATGCGCTGTCAGAGACGAACAAGACCCGCTTTCCTGCTTCAACGGAGCAGGAAAACTGGCTTGTGTCTCGCCTGAGGAAAGGGCGTGAAAAGACGCGTCATTCTTTTTTTGAGTCAGCTTCATTTTTTGATCGTAACTAGAGACTAATCAAAACTTAGCTGCTTGTTCCGGCATCTGTCCTGTGTATGACGATTGAGGTCTGAAGATCCGGTTGTCTTGCGATTGTTCGAGGATGTGTGCCGTCCAGCCGATGATACGGCTAGAGGTGAACGTCGGTGTGAACAGTTCTTTCGGAATGTCAAGTCCTTTTAAGACGGCTGCCGCGAAGAATTCAACATTCGTATACAGTTTTCTACCTGGTTTGTATTCCTCGAGTAAATCGATCGCTGTTTGCTCCATTTGTGTAATCAGGTTGAACCAATCGCTCTCTTGTGCGAGACCCTTTGAGACGACTTTCAAGGCTTCTGAACGCGGATCGCGTGTTTTATAGACGCGGTGACCAAAGCCCATCAATTTTTTGCCTTTTTCTAATTTGTTCCGAATCCACGGTTCGATGTTGTCGATCGTTCCGATCTCATTAATCATCTCAATGACTTCTGACGGGGCACCACCATGAAGCGGTCCTTTCATGGAGCCAATCGCAGCACAGACGCCAGAAATTATTTCCGATTCCGTCGAAACGACGACACGGGAAGCGAACGTCGAAGCATTCATACCGTGTTCAATCGTTAGAATCAGATACGCCGTCAGCGCTTTGATCTCGACGTCACTTGGTAATTGTCCTTTAATCATATAGATGTAATTCGCGACGTGATCGAGTTCCGGATTCGGTTCGATGAAGTCAGCGCCTTGATTTTTTTGATATTTATAGGCGATGATCGATGGCAAGAGTGCTGTTACGTGCATCGCTTGATCAATTGTCGGTGGCCAAGCGAAAGCGGGTGTGCCGAGTGCCGAGATTGCTGTTCGCATCGTACTCATGACATCCATCTCGTTCGGCAATGTATCGAGAATCGTCTTAATATAAGAAGGAAGTTCACGGTAGCTCGTCATCTGTTCCTTGAATGTGACCAGTTCCGCTTCAGTCGGGAACGCACCGTTCCAGATGAAATACGCCACTTCTTCGAATGAATAGGATAATGCGAGTTCCTTTGCCCAGTGTCCACGATAGATAAGGTGACCTAATGTTCCATCGACTAAACCGATTTGTGTTTCAGCGGCAATGATGCCCTCGAGTCCTTTTTTGTATTCCATCTTCAACACTCCTTTTCTAATATTTACTGTCAGTATGACTTACAACGATACCAAATCACCAGTTATTTGAATACGTTTCCAAAATTATTCTGTGAAGCGCTATAATTAGAGGGCATTCTGTTTCATGAAACAAATCAAATAGATAGTAACCATGAAGGAGTACATATGAATAAAGAAATGATCATTCGCTTATTGGGATTTTTCTTTGTATTACATGTCTTTTTAATGATCGATATTTTCTTTTCAGTGAGCCGAACGATTCTTGAGCCAATGGCATTAGTCGTTGCTTCATTGACCATGCTCATTCCCGTAAAACGATTTAAGCCACTAGAAGAACAAACGCTGTCGGTTTTCAAATCGAGTATCGCTGTCATAATAGGGATGCTCTTGATGAGCGGATTATTCTTACCCATCGTATTCCTCTTTGGATGAGTAACTATTGATCCGAAAATTTCACCAGGCGTTATTTAGGAATACGACGTGGAATAGACGTATTTTTGGCTTAGATGCCTGATTTGTTCGACTACGCGAGATTCTAAATGACTGGTGGAGTCAATGGTGTGATCTGCGTAAATACGGAGTGATTTATGGCTTCCGATCATGACCGCATACTGCGCTCCTTTGAATAGCTCGATATCGTTCGCGTCGTTCCCGAAAGCAATGTATCCCTCGCTCTCGATACCAAGACTTTGTAAAGCAGTCCGTTTATTGATGCTGGTTGGACTGATATCCAATACTTGTTCCGATCCATGATAATGAACAACGACATCCATTCGAAGTAGCTCGTTTTCTAAGGATTTCAGATTGTTGGCACTCAAAATGAGGATTTTTATGATTCGATCATGGTGAGCTAGCGGAACATTTTGTGCCGTCTTACCCGGATCTAGATTGTTCAGAATAGGATGGTCTTGCGGTCCGTTATATGTATAATTCCAGTCACTATCGATTAAATATGTGGCTTTATGCTTGTCGAGTAATTCTGTGATAAAAGAAAGCTCACGATCGTCGAACGATTTTGATTGAACGATTGTTTGTTCCGATGCGACCAACGATCCGTTTCCGCCGATTAAGATATGATCGTGGAATGAAGGATGAATGACGGGTAGCATGTCACGGATAGGACGTGCCGAAGCAAAAATCACACGGTGCCCGTCGTCCTCGACTGCATGAAGCGCCTGTACGATGTCTTGAGACATCGGTTCTCCTTTAAAACAGATTGTTCCATCGAGATCAAATACAAAATTCATAAGCAACCCTCCAAAAGTCAGTTGATGCACTTATCATAACAAATATTTACAGATAACATACCAATTCCTTATTTTGAAAAAACAAAAAGACTCCAGTCAATGCTGAAGTCTAATCATTGGTACCTTATACAAAAAACGTATCTAATTGGTCTTGACGTTTATCAATCATAATCTGAGACTTTGGAATGTTAGCGCCTTGCAACACGTCAATCGTGTCACGGAGAAATTCATCACTACCAACGATATAGAACAAACCGTCCTTGTCCGCTGTCATCGCTTTGACAGCATCGTAGTAGGCAGCGCGACTCTCGACATAAGCCGGGCTGAACTGCTCATGCGAAGGAAGCTGAGTTTTAAATAGTTCAGTTCGCGCAGAATCGACGTTCAACGAGTGCATGTGCGGAATGCCACTTCTATCAGCCTGATGTTGCAAGATGATCGGACGAAACGTTGCCAAACCGACGCCGGCTGACAGTAAGTACACCGTACGATTTTCCCGACGTAGCGGAACGTTCGAATGCGTCTTAAACAAAGCAATCTTCTCACCCATTTTCAGCTGCCGAAGTGTCTCCTTAAAGACGGAACATTCTGGTTTGATCCGCGTCGTGATGCCGATCGTTTCTTCATGAGGGAGCGTCGAGATCGACATGTGCCGAATCAGACTGCGGTTCGGCTTTTCGCCTGCATTAAAACCTTCTAGCGCCATATGCGTATGGGCGCCCTCTTCCCAAACGAAACCATCTGGACGTTTCAAGTGAAACGTGTAAGTGTGTTCGCCTTCTTGCGTTACTTGTTCTAGTGGTAGCCAAACAATCTGCAACATTCATTCCTCATTTCTATATAAAGTATCAATAGACAGCAATCGGACCGTATGGACCTTCGATGATCTCAAGAGGGGTCTCGAAGATCTCGGATAACAGCGCTTCATCCATGACTTCGGCGACCGTTCCGAAAGCGGCAATTTGTCCGTCCTTCATCGCACAGATGTGATCGGCATATTTCGCAGCAAAATTGATGTCGTGCAAGACGGTGATGATCGTTCGTCCGAACGTATCAGCGACGTGTCGCAGGTACCCCATCATCTGGACCGAGCGGGCGATATCAAGGTTATTGAGGGGTTCGTCGAGTAAAATGTATTCCGTTTCCTGACAGAGTACCATCGCGACATATGACCGTTGCCGCTGTCCGCCCGATAATTCATCGAGGTAGCGGTTCTCAAGCGACGTCAACTCAAGAAAATCGATGTATTTCGAGATGATCGTCTCATCGTCTGCCGTCAAGCGGCCTTGTGAGTAGGGGAAACGTCCGAAACCGACGAGCTGCCGGACCGTCAGCCGGGTTACGAAATGATTTTCCTGTCGTAAGATGGTGATGATCTTTGCTAAGTCTTTCGATTTGCTACTCGTGACATCCATGCCAGCGACTTCAATCTGCCCGGCATCGAGATCAAGCAAACGGCCAATCATCATTAACGTCGTCGACTTACCAGCACCATTTGGACCGATCAGCGCCGTGAATCCACCTTTTGGGATCGTTAAGTCGATTGGACCAATTCGGACCTCATCTGTATACGATTTTTTAACTTGTTCGAGTGATATCATAGGGACCTCTTTCTAAGCAACACGACAAGGAAAATCAGACCGCCGAACAGTTCGATGATGACGGAGACGACGCTTGGCGTGTTGAAAATGTGATACATGAAGAAATAGGCAGTCGTCAAAACGAAGAAACCGATTGCGAATGCCATCGGGAAGACGTATTTGTGATCATACGTCGCAGCGACCTGATAACTGAGTGTCGCAACTAAAAAGCCGAAGAACGTCAACGGTCCGATCAATGCCGTCGACATCGACATCAGGAGTGAAATCAGAATCAAGAAGTAGATGACACTGCCACGATGATTGACGCCGAACGATGTCGCGACCTCTTTTCCAAGCGCGACGACGTTGAGTCGTCTTGAAGAGAAGTAGAGCAACAGACCGACGATGAGGACGACCGGAATGACGATCGGGAAGTAAGATGCGTCGGCATTCGTGACCGAACCGAATAATCGTGCTTGTAAGATATCGAATTCGGACGGTGCAAGCATCTTACGCATGAATGACGACAGCGAGTTCAGACCCGTGCCGAGAATGATTCCGACGAGCAACATCAGCTGCAGGTTCGCGTATTTTCCGGATAAGAGCCATCCGTATAATAAGAGACTCATCGTGAGCATGATCGCGACCTGTGTCAAAAAAGCGCTCGTGCCGGTAAAGCCGACGAGTGCTCCCGCACCGAAGAAGAAGATCATCGATGTCTGGATCGTCGAGTAGAGAGCATCAAAACCAAGCAGGGATGGTGTGATGATTCGGTTGCTCGTGACCGAATGAAAGGCGACGGTCGCAAGACTTTGACAAATTGCTGCGATCGCCATCGTGATGACTGCCGTGATCCGGCGTTCGACGACCGGCCAAAAGGACGGAGAATCAAACGGAACCGGATTATTGTAGAGCAAGAGACCGATCGTACTGAGCACTCCGCCACTGAGGAACAGGATGAGGAGAATCCAGTAGCGGCGCTCGAGTCGTTTCGACTGAAACGCAGACGCCCGGCGATTGGTTTCACGTGTAACGCTCGGTTGAATTCGTGTATGTTTCTGTTGTCTAATCGCGGTACTCATCTGACACCTCCAGTCTTCCGTCGACGTAACAGAATGATGATGAAGACGGCTGCCCCGACCGTTCCGAGAATCAAGGAGACCGGCAGTTCAAACGGACGGATGATCGTGCGTGAAATCAGATCACTGATTAAAATCGTTGCCATCCCGATCAGACAGACCCACGGCAGATTACTACGGAGATCGTCACCGCGAAACATCGAGACGATGTTCGGAACGATCAAGCCGAGGAAGGGGAGGTTGCCAATGACGGTCGCGACGACACCGACTGATAGAGCGATCAGCCCAGTCGCGATCAGCATCAGTCGATTGTAGTTGACGCCAAGGCTCGTCGCGACGTCCTCTCCGAGTCCAACGAGCGTCAAGCGACTCGCGAGAAAGAAGATACAGACCGTGACACCGATGATGATCCAGAGGTATTCGTAGCGACCGATCTGGACGGTCGCAAACGAACCGACGAACCAGCCTTCGATCGCTTGGCTGGCACGGAAAAACAACCCGAGAAACGTCGATATCGCTGAGATGACGGCTCCGAGCATCAGACCGATGATCGGGACGATCAACGATGAACGCAGTCGGACCGAACGGAGAAACCAGAAGAAGACCATCGTCCCGATGAACGCAAACACGATGGCTCCGGTCATCCGCATCATCAAGGACGGTGCCGGAACGAGTAAGTAAACGGCTAACAGTCCGAGTCCCGCCCACTCGATCGTTCCCGTCGTCGTCGGTTCAACGAGCCGATTTTGCGTGATCAGTTGCATGACGAGTCCAGCCATTGCCATCGCAGCACCCGTCAGCATCAAGGCGAGTGTCCGCGGAACACGTGTGATCCAGAACATATCGAAATCGTTCGCTGCACTCCGTAGTTCGTAGACGCCCGTGAAGAGGGAAGCCGCTGCGAGCGCTAAGACGAGACATAAGGTCAAGACGAACGGCTTCGTCCAAACGACAGAAAAGGAAGGTCGAGCGGGTGGCTCAACTCTTCCATTCATTTGTTGCTGTGCGTGTGCCATTACTTCTCGAGCGCTTTCGCGATGTCAGTGAAGAATTCAGAGTACGTCTGAATCGATTCATTTAAGTACGTATCTTTTGGTGCATAGACGATATTGTCGTCTTTGATTGCTTTTGTTTTCTGCAGGGCAGGAGCGCGGTCGATGACGTCTTGCGCCGGCACGGCACCTTCTGCGTTTCCTAGTGGCGCGTCGCGGTCAAGGACGAGTAACCAGTCCGGGTTACTTTGAGCAATCGCTTCGACCGAGACTTCATCACCTTGATCGTTCCCTGATTTTTGTTTGACTTCGAGCGCTGGTTTCCAGTCGAACAAATCATACATCGGTCCGAAGACACGTCCACTCATCGGAGCCGAGAAGCCGATATCGCCGCCTGAGACGATGACCGACATGACGCTGTCCTGTCCGTTATACGATTTTTTGACGTCCTTGATCGATTGCTCGAGCGTCGTCACGAGCTGATCCGCTTCTTGTTTTTTATCAAAGATTTGTCCGAGTGTCTCTGTCGTGTCTTCAAGTCCTTTGACGAGTAACTCACCTGGCGTACCAGAGTCTTCCGGTAAAGTGATGTCAAGATCGATGACAGCGGCGTTCGGAACGAGTTTTTTGATGTCTTCATAATGATCAGCGAAGCGTTGTCCGACGATGACGACGTCCGGATTAACACCGGCGATCGCTTCGAGATTCGGTTCGAAGTGCATGCCGACGTCGACGATATCCTTGTCTTTTGCATAAGGTGACTCAGCCGGGAGCAGTCCGACTGGTGCTGCTGCGAGTTCGACGTCCCATGCGGCAAGTGTTTCGAACGTTCGGTTATCAAGTGCGACGATTTTCTTCGGATCAACTGGAACGTTGACCGTTCCGTGTGCGTCCTTGATTTTGACCGTCTTCGGTGCCTCCGCGTTCTTCTTAGTGTCTGCTACTCCTGCGTTCCCGCAAGCCGCCAGTAAGACAGCAAGCGAACTCACGACGAGTGGTGTTTTCCATTTCCCCATGATGATTCAGCTCCTTTTGTTTAATTTGATAACACATAAATCACGGATTGAGCAGCAGATGGATTATGTATGTCTACGTGATTAATCTGTCCTCAATAAGTGATAATGATTATCATTGTCATGTTCACTGAGAATCATAGCAAATGAATTTGGTAGACGCAACGCCATTTTCCAAGGAATTACCTGGAACAGTTTTTTACTTCTATAAACTATACAAAAATAAAAAAATGATAATCCTTCTCATTTGGATGTAGAAATAGGACCATCGGACGCATTTGAGAAACAGAGGTTTAGACGACTTCAAAAAGAGAAAGTGGTAATATATGTATCAAATTTTTAAATCAGAGACACCGCAGAAGATGACTTCGAAATGAGGTGCTGTATGAATCAACCATTTGAAGACTTGAAGATGTATCAAAATTTTGATGAATTGGCGGATGATGTCCTCGATTTCGCAAAAGAGATTCTACCGGACCAAATGCTGTATTTATCAGCAATCGAAGCAGGACAACAACGGATGTTGAAGATTGCGAACGACAAAGCAGATATCCCGATGGTGGAAGGCATGCAGATTGAATTGAACCAATCGTTATGTAAGCTGATTGATTTCGAGACAAAACAGCCGGTCGTCCTCGAAGATATTCCGAATGCGGAACAACTCGGCGACTGGCGAAAGGGTCTGGAGGAGGCTCACGTCCGCTCCTATCTAGGTATTCCAATCGTCTTGACGAGCGGAGAGACGTTCGGCACATTATGTGCGATCAATAATCGGGTCAGCTTGTATGAACAAAAGAACATCCGGTTATTGCAACGGATCGTCCGACTCTTCTTGTACTATTTGGAGCTTGAGCGTCATGCTTGGAAGGATGCGTTGACAGGACTGCACAATCGGCGGTACTTAACGAAGCAGTTCGAGGAGCATCCCGGACAGACAGGAGCCGTCTTCTTCCTTGATCTTGATGGATTTAAGCAGATCAACGACGTCTTTGGACACGAGACGGGGGACATCGTTTTGCAAGAGGTCGCGCAACGCTTGCGACAGTTCGTGCGCGAGCAAGACGATGCGATGGCTGTTCGCCTAGGCGGTGATGAGTTCATCCTCCATTTCGGTCATTCGGATTCAAGGGAAGGGTGGGAACGACTCGCAGAGCGGATCGTCACTTCGTTAAGTGAGTGGGAAACGGACTACCGCGTGTCGACGAGTATCGGGATTGTGATATATGACACCGAATTTCGTCCAGAGTTAAAAGTCTTGTTACAACAGGCGGACGTTGCACTATATGCCGCTAAGTCGTCAGGAAAGAATACGTATCAGTTCTATGAGCAGGCGAATAAATGACGAAATATTAAAAGACACGACGCTTCTGAATCTCCTCAGAAACGATCAGGTCTTTTTACTTACTATGTAGGCGATGCACGATCCGAATGACGTCTTTTTTCGTACGGTCAGGAAACCTGAGACACAACGTCTCGACACATGTCACAGGATCCTCATTCTCTAACAAGCGGAGGGCTTCCTTTACGACTGGATCAAGTGATTCGGTGACTTCGGAAGCTTTAGCAGTCGAGTCGCTCAAGTGATGCATCAAATAAAACAACAATGTATGGATAAAAACGAGGACGACTTTCGTCGCAAACGAAATCGTGATGGACTCAACATAGAGATCCATCCAAAGCAGGACACTTAAACTTACCCAAAAATTCACTACGGTAAAGAGTACGTTCGAGACAGGGCGTTTAAAAAGGCCACCGAACGCACGCATCACCCCATCGAACACGACGCTAACGAGTAGACTGACAAGATAGAAGCATAAAAGAAATACGAGACAACCAACGAACGAGTCGTAGGAAACATCTCCGACGGATAAAATCAGTCCATCGATCATCAGTAAAGGGAGCACTAAGAGCAGACTGAGCAACACAAGCGAGACGGAGGAAACCAGTCGTGACATAACATCATCCTTTCAATACGAATCGTCTTGTTGCACAAGAGACATATCCTACAAATTAGGATACCGTTTAACGTATTTGATTACAATTATTTACAAAAAAGAGACGTGCTCAGAACGTGGCTCAGTTAAGTGTGGAAACCCTGTCAAAAAGCGCTTAAAGTCCAGTCAACATCTAGATTATTCATTGACAATCCTTATCTTTCCCTCTTACAATTGAAAATGATTATCAATACAAGTTGGGGGATCTGCTTACCATGAACGTTAACCGTAAAAAATTACTAATTTCTACCGTCTCGATCCTGTCTTTGACATCATTATTGATCGGCTGCTCGAACCCGGGCGAGTCGACAGGAGAGCGAAAAGATAAAGATACATTGACGCTCGCGTGGCCACGCGACGTTGGAACGATGAACCCGCACGTCTATAATCCATCACAACTGTTCGCACAGTCGATGATCTATGAGCCACTCGTCCACTATGGAGAAGGTGGAAAGCTCGAGCCATACTTAGCCTCGTCTTGGAAGATTTCTGAAGACGGAAAAACGTATACGTTCACGCTTCGTGACGGCGTCAAGTTCTCGGACGGTTCGACGTTTGACGCAGCGATCGTCAAAAAGAACTTTGACTCGATCCTTAAACAAAAAGCCTTACATAGCTGGCTTGGCTTCATCACGAAAATCGAGAAGACGGAAGCTGTCGATGCGAAGACGTTCCGCTTGACATTATCCGAAGCCTATTACCCGACGATTCAAGAACTCGCGGTCGTCCGCCCGGTCCGTTTCCTCGGAGAAGCGGGATTCCCGGAAAACGGCGATACGTCGAAGGGTGTCAAAAAAGAAGTCGGAACAGGTCCATGGATGCTCGACGAATACAAACCGGATCAGTATGCGACGTTTAAGGTCAATAAGAACTATTGGGGTCCGAAGCCGAACGTCGATCACATCAAGGTCGACATCATCCCGGATGCGGAAACACGTGTCTTAGCACTCGAAAAAGGACAGGTTGATCTGATTTACGGTGAAGGGGCGATCAGCATCGATGCCTTCAACCAGTTGAAGACGGATAAATCCTACAAGACAGAAATGTCCGAACCAGTCGCGACGCGTCTTCTCGTCTTGAATACAAAAAATAAGCGTCTGTCTGACGAACGCGTCCGCCAGGCGCTCCAGCACGGGTTTGATAAAGCCGCTCTCGTCGAAGGGATCACGTCGGGAATAGAAGCACCAGCTGACTACCTGTTGCCACCGAACATGCCGTACACGTCGAACCTGAAAGTGAAGCAACGCGATTATGACGTCAAGGAAGCGAATCGTCTTCTTGATGAAGCAGGTTGGAAACTGCCGAAAGGTGAAACGATCCGCGTCAAGGATGGTCAACCGCTGCAAATCGGGATGATGTATGACGCAGCCGAGCAGGTCCAAAAGGCGATGGCCGAAACACTCCAGTCGGAATGGTCGAAAATCGGCGTCGAGCTGAAGACGGAAGCTGTCGAACTGCCGGATCAAGTCCAGCGCTTCAAAGACAACCGATTTGACATCAACTTCTATAGTAACTTCGGTGCACCGTATGATCCGCATACATTTGTGAACCTGATTGATACGGATGGCTTCGGCTTCAAAGAAGCGATTTCAGCTTATCCGAATAAAGAACAACTGTTGCAAGATATCAAAGATGTTTTGAAGACAACGGACGAGACGAAACGTCAGAAGATGTACGCCGATATTCTGCCATCACTCCAAGATCAAGGGGCATTGATTCCGATTTCGTACTTGAAGAAGATGGCAATTTATCAGTCGGATGTGACGAACTTCCAGTTCCCGGCGAACCGGGATGAGAGTCCATTTGCCCGGATCGGCATTAAGTAAAGGAGGGATGACATGGGGGTCTTCCTCGTCAAACGCATATTATCCGTCATCCCGATCTTGTTACTTGCGGTCTTGATTCTGACAGGGTTGATTCATTTGTCACCGGTTGATCCGGCACAGGCCTATCTATCCGCTGCCCATATCCAACCGACGGATGAACTGCTTGCTGCCAAACGAGCAGAATTCGGACTCGATCAACCGTTCTACCAACAATACTTCGATGCCGTCATCCGCTTGGCGCAGCTCGATTTCGGCACATCGTATCTTTCCGGAAAACCGGTCCTTGAAGATGTCTTGCTCCGTTTACCACCAACGGTCGAGCTGGCAGTGACAAGTCTACTGCTCGCACTCGTCATCAGTATCCCGCTCGGGTTCCTTGCCGGGATCAAGAAGAATGGTTTCTTTGACCATCTCAGTCGGGCAATCGCCTTCATCGGGGCTTCGATTCCGTCGTTTTGGCTCGGGTATCTGTTCATCTTCTTCTTTGCCGTAAAGCTGGATTGGTTTCCGGTCGGTGGGACGGGAAGTGTGATGCACTTGATCTTACCGGCATTGACACTCGCCTTTCCGTTGATTGCCCTGTATACACGATTGCTCCGTGGCAGTGTGATTGAAGCATTGAACGAACCGTATGTCTTGTTTGCCCGGACACGTGGATTAAAGGAAGGACGGATTCTTGGGAAACACGTTCTCCGGATGGCGATTCCACCGATGATCACGGGTCTTGGGATGAACCTCGGGAAGTTGCTGACGGGAACGATCATCGTCGAAACCGTCTTCTCGTGGCCAGGCTTCGGTCGCTACTTCATTGAAGCAATCTTTGATCGGGATATGCCGGTCATCCAAGGCTATGTCTTTCTCGCTGCCCTCGTCTTCATCGGCAGCAGTTTGCTCGTCGACATCATTCAAGCCGTGCTCGATCCACGACTAGCGAAAAAAGGAGGGACGGTATGAATACTCCACTTCCAGCAACAATGATCCGGTCGCGGTATACGCCGCTTCTATATCTCTGTGCATTCGTCTTAATCGGTATGGCAGGCATTGCGTTGTTCGCGCCATGGATTGCGCCGTATGACCCGAACCTCGTCGACCTGACGCAAAAGCTCCATGGTCCGTCGTCAGCCTATCCGCTCGGAACCGATCAGCTCGGACGCTGTCTCTTATCGCGTTTGATTTACGGCGCGCGGATTTCACTCGGCTGTGCCGTGTTGATCTTCATCGCCTCGCTCGCAATCGGACTGTTCGTCGGAACACTTGCCGGTTACCGTGGAGGCTGGGTCGACCAGCTCTTGATGCGCCTGTGTGACGGTGTAATGTCATTTCCGAGTCTGATTCTCGTCCTCGGTCTCGTCGGTATTTTCGGTCCAGGTCTCAAGCAGGTCATTATCGCCTTGATGCTCGTCCAGTGGGTCTACTACGCGCGGATGTTCCGCGGAATGGTCATGACGCTGAAGACGGAAGCGTTCATCGCCGCTGCTCGCGTCAACGGTTCGTCTTCGTGGAAAATCATCCGGACGCATATCCTGCCGAACATCTTACCACCGCTGCTCGTCATCGGAACGCTTGAGATGGGCTGGGCGATCATGGATATCTCGGCGATGTCGTTCCTCGGGCTTGGTGTTCAGTCACCAACTGCCGAGTGGGGAGCGATGATTCACGAAGGAAAATCGTACATCCGGACGAATCCGGAATTGATGATTTATCCGGGACTTGCGATCATGCTCGTCATCATCAGCTTTAACCTAGTAGGAGAACAGTTAGCAGAACGATTCGGTGTATCAAAAACGATGAAATGAGAGGAGGTGCCCGTATCGAACCGATCTTAGCTGTCGACGGTCTGACCGTCCGTACGAAACAACAAGTAACATTGATCGAAGGGGTGACGTTCTCAATTCAAGCTGGACAGATTCTTGGTCTTGTCGGAGAGAGTGGTTGCGGAAAAACGGTGACGAGTCTCGCTTTAATGCGTCTGCTTAATCCACAGACAACAGACGTCACCGGCGATATTCGACTGAACGGAACATCAATTCAATCCTTATCAGAACGCGCTGTGCGAACGATTCGGGGCGGTGAGATTGCGTTCATCATGCAAAATCCGATGAGTGCCTTCACACCGGTCTACTCGATCGGGCACCAGATGATCGAGACGATTCAGACCCATACACGTTGTTCAAAACGTGAAGCAAAACAACAAGCGATGACGGCACTCGAAGAAGTCAATCTGACGGACGCCGCCCGGTTGCTCAAAGCTTATCCATTCGAACTGAGTGGCGGAATGTTGCAACGGATCATGATCGCCTTAGCCGTCGCCCTGCGCCCAAGCGTCTTGATTGCCGATGAACCGACGACGGCACTCGATGTCTTTAATCAAAAGACGGTTCTTGAATTACTCGAACGGATGCGGGCGACTTACGGAACGGCAATCTTGCTCATCTCACATGATCTCGGTGTGATCGCTGAACTTGCAGACGATGTCCTCGTCATGCAGCAAGGACGGATCGTTGAGCAAGCAGATGTCTTTGATTTGTTTGATCGACCGCAACATCCGTACATACAGTCCCTTCTCGCACAGCATCTAGGAAGGGAGGCGTTCGGATGAGTTTACTACAGATCGATCAAGTCTCACACGTCTATAAACGTCGATTTCGACCTGCACAGACCGTCTTACATGATGTGTCGTTGACGCTTGAAGCGGGACGTTGTCTCGGACTACTTGGGTCGAGTGGTGCCGGCAAAAGTACGCTCGGACGATTGTTGCTTGGGCTCGAACGTCCTTCAAGCGGTACGATTTGGTTTAACGGTGTCGATCGCCACGCGACAAAACGACCGTTTCAAGGAGATGTCCAAGTCGTCTTCCAAGACTCGTTTGCTGCTGTCAATCCAAAGCTGACGGCTGCCGATATCATCGCCGAACCGCTTGATAACTTCATTCGTTTAAAGGGTGAAGCACGGCAACAGCGTCTCGTCACGCTTATCGAACAAGTTGGGCTCAAGGCGACGGATTTGACGAAATATCCGGCGCAGTTCAGTGGCGGGCAACTGCAGCGGATCGCGATCGCGCGAGCAATTGCTGCTGAACCACGTCTAATCGTGTTAGACGAAGCAGTCAGTAGTCTCGACATGGTCAACAAACGATTGATTCTTGCATTGTTAGCAGACTTGAAGCGGCTACACGGCTTAACATATGTCTTCATCACCCATGACATTAAAGCTGCCGAGCAACTCTGTGACAGCTTCGCGATCTTAGAGCAAGGATGCCTCGTCGGGCATTACCCGAGTCTAGTTGCATTTGATGCTGCGACGGATCCTGCCGTTGAACGGATGCGCCAAGCAAAGCTTGCCGTGCATCCAAGGCAACGAACGATTCGAAAGACACAATCAAACAAAGGATAACGGACTGCTGAACGGCTCCGTTATCCTTTTTTGTTGTAGAGCCGGATCAGTAAGCCGTTTTTCGGAACCGAAGTGCTGACCAGCCGAGTATGAGAAGAATCCAAATGAGACAAGAAATGATTCCGATTAGATGGGACGAAGAAAAAAACGACGTGTACGATGGGAGCGACAGTAGCGCGCCAGGCATAAAGAATAGAATGTCTGGCATTAATGAAGGAAGTGCAACAAGTAGTAAGGAAACGACGAGCGACAGGATACCAATCGGAACGGCGCGTCGCAAGAAAGTGCTGATCAGAAGCGTCAGACTGACGACGAATAACGTCCAAAGACTAAAATCGAGGATGATACGTAGCGCAAGCATCGGCGAAAGGAATCCGAACCAATAGACGGTCAGACAGTAGGATGTGAGGGCACCAATCAGCATCCCGAATAGACTGATCATCCCGTGACTGAACCATTTCGACAGGAGATAAACATTCCGAGAGACAGGGCGCGTCAGAATGAAATCCTGCATGCCGGTTTGTCGGTCTGAAGCAAGCAATCCCATGAAGCTCATGATCAGGACGATCAAGCCAAGCTGATTGAACTGCCCGTGGATCGTTGCGCTGAAGACGTCAAGCGGTTGTGGAACAGGACGATTCGGATCGACGATGATTCCGTCCGCGTTCCCGACGTGTGCAAGCAAGACATCCATGTACATCAACAGCAACGGTTGGGTCACACCGAGAGCAATGAAGAACAGCGGTAACCAAACGATCTTCCATTCTTTCCATGCTTCCAACCACTCGGTCCATGTCAGCGTATAAAAGGTCCTCATACGTCTGCCACCATGTCGAGGAATCGTTCCTCGAGTCCGATCGGTTGATAGGCAATTGAAGCAATCGACCATCCCTGTTGAATCAGAGTGATCGCTAATTGTGAGAGATCAAGCGGCTGCTGTGCGGAGAACTGATAGCAGCACGGGTTGATTCGATCAATCTCGACTCGTGGAAATCGTGTCGCAGAAAACGAAGGGACAGCTGTAAGCGTCTCGACTTGAATCCGGTATTGATCCACGTTGCGTTGATTATCGAGCGGTCCCAGCAATTTTCCATGTTTAATGACGAGGAAGCGGTCGCAACACGTCTTTGCGTCTTCTAACAAGTGCGTTGAGACGATGATCGTCATCCGTTTCTTTAAGCGGAGAATCAATTGATTGATATCATGTCGACCACTCGGATCTAGGGCGGAAGCCGGTTCGTCAAGAATCAAAAATGTCGGTTCATGTAAGATGGCTTGGGCGATTCCGAGACGTTGGCGCATGCCGCCGGACAGGCGTTCGATGACTTCTGCTTGTTGAGCGTGGAGTCCAACTTCATGTAGAACGGCTGGAATCCGCTTATTTAACGTTGCGCGATCGAGACCTGACAAGCGACCGAAAAAACGTAATGATTGTTCACACGTCATCCAAGGCTTAAAGTCGGTCTGTTGTGATAAGTAGCCGATCGATTGCTGGTGTTGACGGATGGAGCGCGAAGACATCGTGATGGAACCACGGTCACTCTCGATCATGCCGCTAAGACATTTCAGGAGTGTCGTCTTTCCGGCACCATTCGGACCAATCAGTCCAAGACATTCATGTTCGTGAATCGTAAAGGAAATATCGTCTAGGATAAGACGTCGTTGAAGTGAAAGCTGGAGATGAGAAATCTGAATCATGCTGTCATCCTCCTTCCGAGGACGAAGTAGAGAATCGAGCCAATCGGCTGGACGAGGAGAATGACCATCAACCATATTGCCGGTGTCGCGATCCGGTCCTTCCGTCTGAACCAATCGATACAGGCGCAGCTGAGTAGAATCAGGTTGATGGAGATGTAAATCAATAATAGGGGCAGGAATCGTTCCCAGTCGATGTGTGATAAGGCAGAGAAATCTGTATTCATAAAAACCCTCCTTTTCTATTACCATTATCAATAATGAAAATAGAAAAGTCAATGCCATAGACGAGTCATCGTTAGTTCTCAATCAGTTAGAGCTATGATAAACTTTTCTTATCAAAATTTTCCAAATGCGATTTGAATCAAATCGTCTAGATGAAAGACGAACTATCAAATGAATCATGATGTCGAGGAGGATTATATGCAGATTTATCAATTTAAAAAAGAGGTGGGCAAGAAAATTACGAAATTCGATTCGAACTTTGTGATGTCACGGATCATGCAGACGGAAAAAGTGACGCATATCGGATGCATCCATTTAGAAAAGAATGGCGTGGTCGGTTATCACCAGGCGGTCGTGCCGCAACTCTTGTTAATCGTAGAGGGTGAAGGATGGGTGAGAGGAGAAACGGATGACTACATAAATGTTCAGCGTGGGGAAGCCGTATTTTGGGATCAAGGAGAATGGCACGAAACGAAGACGGATACTGGGTTAACGGCGATTGTAATTGAAAGTGAAGAACTCGATACGTCAGCCCTCGTTTCCGTATGACGAAACTAAGCTTGATACATAAAGAGGCTGACTTATGCGTCAGCCTCTACTCTTATTCCGTACACCATTTTTCTAATTCTTCGAGACATAAACGTAACCGAGCACTTATCATTTCTCGACTCCCCATCTGTTGCGTAGTTTTATTAGTGAGATGAGGCTGATGTAACACGTCGTAGTGCTCATACGCTTCTTGCAATATCCATAATGTATACTCATCCTTTAATCGTTGAATTTGAGTGGTGCGTTCGTCTCCAACCACGTTAAAGCAATATCCACTTATGAATCCGTCAGCGATTTTGTTTAGAACATTACTTTTTTCTTGATACGCTTGATTTATGTATCGTGGAGCATTTGAAAAGGCTGGTAGCAGAAATTTGTAACAAAAAACGAAGTAAGTCGCATATTTCAAATCAAAATCCAATCTTGGAAACGGATCAATGATTGCAATGTGTGCATCAGTTAAAATTAGATTTTCTGGTGTTACATCTTGATTGACGAGCGAGATGTTTTGAACCTGAGTTCGTCTATTCTCAATTAAAGCATGAATATGCTGACCGACTTTTTCTTTATCAAAGCAAAGACTAGAGTGAATGAGCGTATTCAAGGCGATTAAGGCACGTTCATTTTCTTCCTGCCATAATGCATCCCTGTTTTTTGAATCGCTACCTCGTAAAGTTTCCCCTTGCCAGTGCAGTTCCCCGAAGCCTGTAATAGAGGTTTCATGGTTGTGTATACGATGAAAAATTTGTCCTAATTTCGTTCCGTAAGAATGGGCTTTATTCTGATCGAATAACAATAAATCTGTTCCACGACCCATGAACGTTTCTACTGTAAATACTGTGTCATCTTCAATAAAATACTGATAAAAGTCAGGACAGACATTTTGGTCACTTGTATTGGCATGTAAATAGTAAGCTTTCGTTGACTCATACTCTGTAGTCAGCTCTTGTTTATCAATCTGTTGCAACTCCCCATAAGCCTCATTCTTTTTTAGTCGGATCACAAGGTCTTGATCCTCTGACCTAGTTACTCTATAAACAGTGTGCCAAGCTCCTTCACCAATCTTTAGTAACTGTTCTTTATGTATGTTCTCGAGATTCCATTTGGTGAAGGTATTGTTTAACGTATCCATTGCCGTTTCATCAAGGTCTTCTTTGATCCGTTTCATGGTCTTCATTTCGCTCCCTAATAAAGTTGTGTCGTAGAAAACCCTCCTGAATTCGGAGAGTGTCTACGGTAAGATGACGAGTGAGACGGTCCGTTCAGTTGCCTGGTCTTCTGTCTCCAGGTGATGATATTTTTCGAGCAGTGTCCGCATGTCCTGTTGAAAATCATTGAAGGTTTCATCCGTCAGTTGCAATTTCGCGATCGAGAACGTCGAATGGTCCTGACCTTGCGTTTGAACGGTCTGTTCGAAGTACGTCTTGTACTGCTGCAAGACATACATGAAGTAGAACGAGACGAAGTTCACTTTTTCATCGTACGTCGCACTGTTCCAGTCTGCTTCGCTGATTTGATAACCGCTCGTGTTCAAGGCATAGATTTTTTCCTCGACTTTTCCGACGCGCTGGACGGCGACGATTTTCAACAACTGATCGTCCATCATCGCATTAACTTGCCGGTACAAAGTAGACTGCGGTACATCCGTTAAACGTTGATTCAGTTGCATGATTGATAAGCCGTCTTCGCGATCAATCAATTCGAGTGCAATCTTAAACCGGACATGATTTTTGAATAAGTTAAAGTTCACGACGTGTTTCACTCCTTCGTTCAATCGATTCTAAAACTATCTTATCATGCTTTTGGAAACATTCTTAAAAATGATAATGTAAAAAGAGGGAAATTGATGTATTCCTTGAATGATTTACATTAGAGTATATTTTAGAAAGGAGCCTTCACATGAAAAATACAAGTTATCGCTACGGTACATATGCCCTCATTACAAGTTTTTTCTTATTCTTCATCATTCAGATGTTCCGAGCGTATATTGAATTATCTCCTGAATTTCTAGGAGAAAACCTTGGAGAGTATGGCTTAACGTATTTTCCAATCAGTGCATTAATCGTTGGATTAGTTTTTTTAAGCCATGGCTGGTGGACTGAAGATGAGAAAAAGCAGCGTGAAAAGCTAGCTGCACAAAATCAGCAAGAATCGAATGAATCGGTGTGACATCATGCCGTTGATACAGAAGACCGACAACGCATTTTCGTTGCCGGTCTTTATCGTTTCATGTGTTCAATTGTTTAAAACGCTTAATCGCGAACGGTCCGATTGGTTCAGTCGTCGATCGTTCCATGATCAATTCACTAAGTACTTTTCCAACTAAGCTACTGAACTTGAACCCGTGACCGGAGAAGCCGGCGGCGATCGCGATGTGCGGATAGTCTGGATGCAAATCGATGATGAAGTCCTCGTCTGGCGTCATCGTATAAAGACACGTTTTGCCGTGAGTTAAAGTATCGATCGAGGGCATGAACGTATTCGTGAACTGTCGTAAATTAGCCAGATCACCCGTCTCTTGACCGAATGAACGGCATGGTTGATTCGGATCAACGGGAATGCCGCCGTCGTGGCGTCCAATTTTCAGACCGGCTTGAGCGATACTTGGAAAACCGTAATAATAACCGGCGGGTGTATCAAAGGCAAAGGCAGGGAACACCGCGTCATTGAATACCTCTTCCGCTGCTTCGAACCAGGCGAACGTCTTGCGGACCGGGCGTAGCGGTAAGGCGAGTCCAGTTTGTTCGAGCAATGGACCAGACCAGGCACCGGCTGCGACAATCAACGCTTCAGCTGAATAGGTGTCTGTTCCGACGGTCACGTCAACGCCAGTGGCGTGGGCGGTAAGCGTCGTCACTTTCGCATTCGTCCGGATGTCGACACCATTCGCGACAGCAAGATCGCGATACGCTTCAATACAATCCTCGCACTTCAACACACCAGACGTCGGTTCAAAACAACCGATATAATCGTCGGGCATCGTTAAGCCGGACCAGCGGGTTCTAACTTCCTCAGCCGTCAGGACCTCGAGCGGCAAATCGTATTGCGCTGCACTCCTGATGATCGTCTGCATCGAACGGGACGAGCGTTGACCGGCATTCAAGACTCCGGTGTTCAGAAACAAGCTCCGACCGCTGATCTGTTCCAACTCGTACCATAAGCGTTGTGCGGCTAACGCCAGTGGCACGTATGCTTCACCTTCACCATAGGCATGGCGGATGATCCGGGTCTCCCCGTGATGACTTGCTTGATCATGCGGCGGATTGTGGGCGTCTAGTAGTAAGATTTTTTGATTGGTTCGTGAAAGATAGTAACCGGCAGCCATTCCCATGGATCCGGCACCGACGATGATGACATCATATTGGGACATGTGGTTCGACTCCTTCATATGTATATTCATACCAGTATAAAGTGAGAACCAAAACATGACAAATGTGATATCAAATCTCGAAGCGACGGGCTTCTTGTTCTAAATGTTCCGTTCGTGCGTTTAAATCACCGACGAGCGTATGCAACGTCGTGATCGTCGCAATCATCTGTTCAGACGCAGCGGCGACTTCCTCGTTACTTGCCGTATGCTCTTCCGCGACAGCGGCAATTTCCGTCAAGGCATTGCGAATGAATCGTTCTGCCTGCAAGACGTCTTCCATCTGTTGCGTCATCTGCTGTGTTGCTGACGAGACGTACGTGACTTGATCCGTCAACCGTTCGAACGTTGTATCCGTATCAAGGACGATCTGCTTACCGGCTGCTGTTGCTTCGACCGTCGTCTTGAAACTGTGTTGCATCTGTTGCGCACTGTCTTCAATCGAGGTGACGATTGTTGCGATTTCACTGACACTACTTGCGACGTGACTTGAGAGATTCTTGACCTCGGTCGCAACGACGGCGAAGCCTTTGCCTTGTTCGCCAGCCCGTGCTGCTTCGATCGCGGCATTGAGGGCAAGTAGATTCGTCTGCTCGGAAATACCGCGGATAATGCCGACGAGCGTTTGGATATCCGATGATTGCTGTTTCAGTAGATCAATCTGTTCAGCAGACTGGGTGACATGTTGATGAATGTGGCGCATCTGTTCGACAGAAGCAGACATTTGATCCCGTCCGACTCGTGTCAGTATTGCCATCTGATCCGTCGTTCCTTGAATTTCGACACCAGACTGATTCGTCGTCTCGATTAATGCTGCGAACTGATTCATCTCGTCATTCAATGAAAGCGTGACTTGCGTCTGACTTTCAGTTCCCGTTGCGATTTCCGACATCGTATGAGCGATTTGCTCAGATCCGTCGAGTACTTCTGATGTACTTTGATCAATCGATTGACTCGTCGTCGAGACGAGAGTGGCTGTCTGTTTGATATCAACGATCATCGTCCGCAGCATCTCATTCATATCACGAATCGAGATCGCAAGCGCATAGATTTCGTCCTTTGAAGCGATTGTCAAATCGCTCAACGTCTGTTTCGCCTGATTCAGTCGTCCGTCGGCAATCAATGCGGCGACTTTCTGTAACGTCTCGAGCGGACGTAATTTTCGACCGAGCACGATGTAGAGCAAGACGAGGGTGATCGTTAACAACAGGAGCATTAACCCGATGAAAATCGGAGCGTTTTGTTGTAATAGATCCGTCGTAAGCGCATTGACTTCCTTCGCATCGATGTCTGTTCCAAGAATACCGATGACTTGACCGGACGCATCTTTTAACGGACGTAGATGCTCATATACTGTCCATTCTCAGGATCATTAATGATGTCCGTCGCATGTGTGTCGCCTTTTAAAACATCTTGCATATCCGCGACTTTTGCACCGCTTGCTGGCGCATCAATTTTAGCCGCATCTTTCTTTGGGAGACCGTCAATCAGCAAACGGACCTTATTTTGGTCGATGTGTGCTGTGTATGCATACAGGAGTCCGTTTTGCTTACGTAATGCATCAAGTTCATTTCGTAACGTTTCATATTGCTCAGACGTGATAGGCGATTGTAGAAATTCGCTATAAGCCGCCGTGTCGAATGTCTTGCTGATGCGTAGCGCATCCTTTTCAGCGGTCGCTTTAAGCGTTGAAACCGCAGTTTGCTTCGTATTGAAGTATAAGGCCAGACTACTAAAAACAAAAAAGGCAATCAAAATTAAACTAATCATTACTAAAAGGCGTGTTCGGATGGAATGGTTTTTGGTTGTATTCTTCACTTGTAACTAGTCCTCTCAACTCATATTTTCTATCTATAATTCATTTATCGGTTGGTAAAATACATATTAAACAGGACCTTTTAACGATTTTTTTTATACCACCGCTGGAAGACAAACTATTTTTTCTAAAAAAAGGATTTATCAAGAATGATTCAGGGCACATATTAAATAGAAAAAATACAAATTGAGGGAAGAGGGATCGAGATGGAAAGTGAAGTCGATCATCGAATCAAAGCAAGACATGTATATGAAAATGAATTACGAAGACATGCGGTCAGCACAAAAAAAACTACATTTCGATTGATGACATGTCTACGTTGCCAATCGAAGATTCTGTTGAAACAGGGACATCAGGATAGCCATCAATGTGACGCGAACTAAAAAATCCCGCTCTTAGGAGCGAGATTGAACAAAGTGTTAGGTAGGAAAAGCAACGGCTAGAATGACAAAAACAATCATGAGCACTTGTTTTTCGGTCGTTCACGTTAGGATTTCATAGGCAACACATAGCGTAATAATAATTGTTGGATACAGGCAAGTAGCGTTCCGATTGTCAACGGAGCAAGAATCAAACCCATTCCGATGATAATCAGACCAGGTGCGTCGTCAATCTGACCAATATAGAAAAAGACGGGAAAGAGACATGCCGTTAAAATGGCGACGATATAAAAAGACAATTTCATCGATTGAATGGAAGCTGTGATGAGCGGAAAAGCCGGAGGAGTCATCGACATATATCGAAGGATTCGGAGCGCATGGAATAAAATCAAAAGAGTTGGGATGAAGATAAGGTATGCGGTCAATAGAACACTGTAGCCAGGTCGCTCGAGTAACAAGTTTTTCGTGATACCATGCCAGACAAGTGGGATACCAAGTCCAGCTAAACCGAACAGACTGAAGATGATACCGAAGACGATAAAACGTAAAAACCGGATTTGCCAGACGAAATGATTCACGATATCAACTCCTTTCGAGGCAACAAACGTTTCTTTTAGTATACTGCATTCCCCGATAGGCTAGTAAAAAATTCAAGTGAAAAGACAACCGTACGCCAAAACAGTCTCATGAAGATGAAATAGATTAAGGAAATGGAGGTCACGTGATGAAACGAGAGCAACATGTCACGCCGCATCCCAAAGGTGGCTATCAAGTGAAAGCTGCCGGTGCGACTCGAGCAACCAAACGATTCGCTACACAGAAAGAAGCGATTGCAGAAGGGCGTCGCATTGCGAAAAGTCAGAAGACAGAGCTCGTCATTCATAACAAAGAAGGGCAGATTCGCGAAAAAGATTCCTACGGACACGATCCATTTCCACCACGAGGTTGAGCCATCATATAAGACACGTTCTGAGCATGAGAGCGTGTCTTTTTAATGATTCTCATGTCAAAAGTTTTTGATATGAGAATGGAAGTTCATCACAGTAGAGATTTAAAAAGAATTTGACCCGTTGTGGAGGAATGAACGTGAGAAACCACATCAAGGAACTGCGTCTAGCGGCAAAATTATCGCAACAAGAACTGGCTGACCGCTGTCAGGTCAGTCGGCAGACAATCAATGCGATTGAAAACAACAAGTATGATCCGACTTTACAGAATGTACGAGCGAGAAAGCTCACTCCTTTAGAAGTGGGATGATAGCGAGTTCGGGGACGGGATGTCTTCAGACACCGCATGTCGCCGACTGTTCTTCCTGATGAAATACATTTATAGTAAATCTATAATGGAGTTGATTATTATGATGAAGGAGGTGTCAAAGATGAGTCAAGTCGTCACGGTAGAAGTTCGAATCTATGCCACGCGTCGTCAGGATGCCATCCTAAAAAGGATGGGCAAGACCTATATCCAGACCGCCAACCGAGTCGTGGCGAACATGGTCGCCTCCGAGGACGGGAAGAGGTGGTCGAGCAAGGACATCGACACCCCCCTTCCGAGCGCCGTGAAGAACCAACTCGCAGGAGATGCCGTCGGCATCTACAAGAAGGCGAGGAAAGAGGATTTCAAACGCATTCCTGTCCTCAAAAAGCCGGTCTGCGTCTGGAACAATCAGAACTATTCCTTCGACTTCGAGAGCATCTCCTTCCCCGTTTGGATGGACGGGAAGTCCGTGAAGATGCGATTCCGTGCTACCATGGTTGACAAGGACAATCGGAATACCCGACTCCTTGCCAACAAACTCGGGACGCTCAGGGTCACGAAGAAGGGAAGGAAGTGGATCGCTCAGATTTCCGTCCATGTACCGACCGTCCCTCGGACGGGGGTGCGGGTGATGGGGGTTGACCTCGGACTGAAAGTGCCGGCGGTCGCCGTCACCGATGACGACACGACCCGTTTCTTCGGGAACGGTCGTAAGAACAAGTATATGAAACGCAAGTTCCGTGCGGAACGGAAGGCACTCGGCAAAAAGAAGAGGCCGAAGGCTATCAAACGACGCAATCAGAAGGAACAGCGGTGGATGCGGGACAAGGACCACAAGGTCAGCCGAGCCATCGTCGATTTTGCAAGACAGAAGAAAATCTCTGTCATTCGCCTCGAACTCTTGGCGAACATCCGACAGACGGCAAGAACAAGCCGTAAAAACAACCAGAACCTCCACTCATGGTCGTTCTATCGTCTCGCGTCCTTCATCGAATACAAAGCCGCCTTGTCGGGCATCAAGGTTGAGTATGTGAACCCCGCCTACACGAGTCAGACCTGCCCATCCTGTTCCGTCAGGAACAAGGTGAGGGATAGGGTCTATACGTGTGCCTGTGGGTTTAAAGGACATCGGGACGCCGTCGGTGCGATGAACATTCGATACGCACCTGTGATGGATGGTAACAGTCCATCAGCCTGAGAACCTATACGGTCTGTCTCAGGAGGGGTGATGGCACACCCCTACCTCAAGGCTCGGACGAAGCAGAAATGGATTGAGTCCGCCAAGCACTTGAGAATCCCACCCTCACCAA
>NZ_DJTL01000022.1:0-6877 GCF_002439205.1 Exiguobacterium sp. UBA6309
ATTCAAGCAGGAAAGCGGGTCTTATTTGTCTCTGGCAGCGCATAATGCGCTTTTTCCTGTAGGAGTGGCGTGTGACGTGTCATTCTTTTTTTTTACGAGATAAGGGTGGCAGATCATCATTCTGCCACCCTTATCTTTGTAAAGGACGACATGTGAGTCAGCCCCTTTTTGGTATTTAACGTTTCAGTACAAGCCGTTTCAATAAATAGCCCGTTATGACGAGTAACGACGCAATCGCGATATAGACCATGTAGACCAACAAGTTTGGCGCAAATCGTGACACGATGTACGTCAATACGACGACAGCCGTATACAGCAACAAAAATAGACTGATGTGCTTCAACTTCGACACTCCCCTTTGAATCCTTCTCTCTTCTTTACGGAAACGACTGGAAAATGTTTCAAAAGGTATGTCTTTACTTCGTTTTATAGATTCTTCGCTTTGAATGTGTCTCCACCTTCGATCGTGCCGTTATCAAAGCCTTTTTGGAACCAACGTTCCCGTTGCGCCGATGTGCCGTGAGTGAAACTTTCCGGTACGACATATCCTTGTCCTTTCTCTTGTAACGTATCGTCCCCAACAGCATTCGCTGCTGTCAACGCTTCTTCGAGATCGCCTTCTTCGAGCAAGTTTTCACCTTGCGCGTGATGCGCCCAGACGCCGGCATAATAATCTGCCTGTAGCTCGAATCGAACGAGGTACTTGTTGAACTTCTCCTCACTCATTTGCTTTCGAAGTGGCATGATCTCATCCGATTTTCCGAGTAACGTCTGGACATGATGCCCGACTTCATGCGCAATGACATAGGCCATCGCAAAATCGCCCGGTGCTCCGTATTTCGTCTGCAGTTCATCATAAAAGCTTAAATCAATGTATAATTTCTGATCACCGGGACAGTAAAAGGGACCGACGGATTTCCCTGCTTGTCCGCAAGCCGAACTAACTTGATCCGTATATAAGACGAGTGTCGGTTTTTTATAGGTCTTACCATCTTCTTTAAATTCTTTTGTCCAGACTCGTTCCGTATCGGCCAAGACGACGGAGACGAAGTCCGCTGCTTCTTTTTCCTGCGCTGTTTCCTCATACGTCGTATTTTGCTGATCCCCACCGGTTAAGTCTCCGAGTAGTTCAGTTGGATTCCCACCCATCAAAGTGATGACGATCAGCAGGATGATTCCGACACCACCGCCGATACCGGCGATTCCTTTTCCACCCATTCCTCGCCGGTCCTCGACGTTTGAACTTCGTTCTCTTCCCTTCCATTTCATGTGTTTTCCTCCTACCCGTTTCGTTATTGTTCTTTACCCAAAAGCTTTTATACGTAACGCTTCAGCACATCATAGATGAAACAGAAGTCATTTGATTTGAAGGATTTTCTAGGAATATCCTTCTACTGTAGAGAAGATTAGTAGCAGAACCAATCTTTCGGATCCAATTTTTTCTACACAAAGGAGGTACGACATGAAACCTCATCTACTTTTTTTATCTTGGCGTGATGCTCGACATCCCAAATCCGGAGAAGCTGAAACTTTTATTCATGAAATGTTGCGACGTATTAGTACTACCTATCGTGTCACCCATTTGTCCGTCTCATTCAAGGGCGGATCACCGATGGAGTATCGAGATGGTATCACTTACCTCCGTTACGGTACGACAGCTTCTCTTATTCCATACGCACTTTATTACTACTGGTCATATGCTAAAACGATTGATTTAGTTCTGGATCATTTGAATGGACTTCATTTCTTCACACCACTGTATGTTCCACGTCATAAGCGAACTTTATTTCTTTATCAACTAGTTCGTGAACGTTGGTCAACGACGCTTTTCTTTCCCTTTTCAAAACTTGGTGAATGGACAGAGACTCGACGGTTGAGATGGTATAAGGATAGCCATGCCTTGACTGTCAGCCCCTCTGTTGTAGAGGAACTGCAAAGTGTTGGTTTTACGAATCGCCATATCACGATGTTACCGCCAGGACTTTCTTTTTCCCCGTGGTCTGAACAAGAGTGGGAGGTAAAAGAACACGTTCCAACCTTTCTATATATCAATCGTCGGAACGAAAAAGAACTTCAAGATGTTGTAGAGTCATTCCTCATGGTCCAACGTGAGTTTCCTGAGACACGCCTCTGGCTGATTGGTATCCGTAACGGCTTCCACCTCTTGCAACACCTTACACTCCCTCTTCCCAAAGAAGTGGATGATGCCATCACATACTACGATTCAGTCACTGAAACAGAAACGCGCAGCATGATGAGTCGTGCCACCGCTCTCCTCTTCCCTTCTATACGCGAAGGCGTGGGTTTTCCTATAATTGAAGCGGCAGCTGTTGGAACACCGTCCATCGTATATGATGCTCCTGGTGTCCGAGACGCCGTTCAGTATGGCATGACAGGCTACATGGCTAAAAACAAAACACCTGGTGCACTCGCTGCCGAAATGCGAGCTTGTTTCCGAGATTCAGAGGAGTACGAAGCCATTCGCATCTCCGCTCATCATTTTGCACGGGCAATGGACTGGCAACAGACTGATCTCAAATTTCAAGAATGGTTGAGACAAGTACTGCTTGATACAAAATAAAGGTAAACTTCAAACGGTCTGACTTCTCCCAACAAATAGAGAGAAGCTAGACCGTTTGAATTAATCTTCATGCTTTTAATTCTGTTCAAGTTTTGGGATGATCTGCTCTGGATCAACGCGTTTCGTATAATCCGATGGCACTTCTACGAAACGAATCACACCACTTGTCTCAATGATGAACGTTGCTGGTTTAGGAAGTTGCCAGTCATCATTTCCGTTATGCTTCGCAACATCGAGTCCTGATGCCTTGTAAATCTCAATTAGATAATCCGGTAAGTCAAACACGAGGTCGAATTGACGGGATACATGTAAATCAACGTCACTTAAGACAGGGAAACTCAAGCCATTCTTATCCGCTGTTTGTTCAGCAAAATCAGGCGTCTCCGGACTGATTGCAACAACAGTTGCACCAAGTGCGCGAATCCGTTCGATTTCCCGTTCGTACGCGCGAAGCTCGAGATTGCAGTACGGACACCAGCCACCCCGGTAGAACGTCAAGATGACAGGACCTTGCTCGAGTAACGTCTCGATTGCGACCAGCTCTCCAGATACATCGGGTAACGTAAAGTTTGGGATTGTGTCTCCTACACCCAACCCTTTAGCGACCCCAGAAGCAGCAAGTTCAGCTGTCGCTTCCGCCATCAACCGTTGTTTCTCAGCAGGTGCCTTTTGTCGGAATTTCGATTGATATTGTTTGATTTCTTCGAGTAGTCGTGTCATATGTTCTCCCCCTTCATTGCTGTATGGAATAGCAAGAAGATTACTCGTTTGTCTCTTCTGACGACTCCTCCGCCTTCTTTCGGAATCGTTTGACGAACCCCATTAGTTGTTCCGGTGTTAATTCGAGCTTATTCTCATAGACATATTTCGTTCCGTATCCGAGTGCAAGGGTGGCGGTCGAAGCGACTCCCGCGGCAATGACGGCACCATATCCCGGAACTAGCTTCGCCATTTGCCGAAAAGCAGTCTTTCCGGAGTTTCCGACGATCGTCACGACAAGCAACTCCTTCGCACTCTCTTTGGATAACTGCCGTTCGTACAGATTTGATAACTTGAGCATCAAGCCGATTTGAATTGAAGTCAACGGAATGATATCAGCTCCTGGAAACGGGACGGCACCGATTGCACCAGCAGCTGTTCCGGCACCCACGATCCAATTGTTGGCGATCTTTCCGCGAACGGTCGGATCCATCTGGCGAACGAACACATTATCCTTGTCGAACTTTTTTAAGATATCGAGGACCTCCCGACGGAGCCGATCAATATTCGTTCCTTCTCGTGCTGATACGGGAATGATTTTTGGTCCTGGTAGTTTTTCTGCAATATGGCGGACGATCGTGTCGACATCATCCGTCGCATCCATCTTCGTGACAACGATCAAGACATTTTGGTTATGTTGATAGATTTTCCGGAAATTTTTCGTCTCTGTCTCAGATAAGACAGTACCTGCCGCATTTAAAAAATAGAGGATGACATCGGCACTTTGATAATACGTCCATGTCGCTTCCGAGTTCTGTGTATTGGCATCATTTAGTCCCGGTGTATCGACGAAGATGACTTTATCTTCCGGATGTTGCCTTACTTGATCGATGCGGACCGTTTCACCCGGGCGCGCCCCGACCGTCGCGACTTCACGACCAAGAATTGCGTTCAAGGTCGAGGATTTCCCCGCATTGACGTCTCCGATCAGGGCAACTGTCACGTCCTGCTCCAACGATTGATTAAAATCCCTTCGCTCCGATTCAAACGACTGATCAAAGATTTCCTCCAGTTTGCGTTTCCGCTTTTGTTGATTGGTCTCAAGTCCCTCACCAAAAAAATCATCCATCGTGATCCCTCCCCTTCTTTTGCTGTCTGTCTTTTCCCGTTATCCCTTGCTTTCAACACAAAGAAGGCAAGGGAACATTGCGTCCACTTGCCGAATTTTAGAGATATGTGCTGCGTCGCTCGAGCAATACCGTATCGCGCCATCTGCCTCCGAGCCGACCAATTCTCTCCCGGCGACCAACTTCGCGAAAATTAAAACGTTCATGAAGGCGCAGACTCGCATGATTTTCCGGAAAGACTTGCGATTGCAGGGTCCAGATGCCTGCTGCTTCACTTGTTGCAATGACGTCTTCCATCAAGCGAGTGCCGACACCTTTACCGCGTGCTTCTTCCGCGATATAAAGACTGATTTCAGCGACACCAGCGTATGCTGGAATCGAAGAAAATGGACTTAATGCGACCCATCCGAGCAGTTGCTTGCCTTCGATCGCAACGAGACGACTGTGTTCATGGTGATGTCCCGTCCATTCTTCGTACGGTAATGCTTCCGTGCGAAACGTCGCGTTCTCCGTCTTTATCCCTTGTTCGTAAATCCGGACGACTTCTTCGTAATCGTCCGCTGTCATTTGACGTACTTTCATCTCATCAGACTCCTTTGTTGCTCACATGCTGATTCTAGTTCGACAGCATGTCAGGAGTCTCCTGTTTAATCGACGGTTCATCAAGTTTTATACTTCTAATCGTACTGCCATTTCCCGACCGAATCGATCCCCGTGGTCGATGAAGCCAAGACTCGCATACAGACGATGTGCCGCCTGATTATCCGGTCGATAACCGACGACGATTCGTTTTGCTGCGGGTAACATTCGCATCTCTTCAATCACGGCTTGCATCGCTAATCGCCCGATACCGTTCCCTTGCTGCGCCTGATCAATCATGATGCGATAGATCCAGTAGCCGTCGAGTTCTTCTAGTTCCGTGTTGTACATCACAAAACCAACAACCGTATCGTCCATCATAATCGCCCGAAGGACAAGGCTTGGTTCGAACTTCGCTTGCGCGATCGAATAGACATTCGCTTCCATGAAGTCCTGCTGTTCTGCTGTCAGCGTCAGCTCACAACAAGCTTCCCAATTTTCTGCTGTTACCGGTACGAGTTGAATCATGTTCATTTCCCCTTTTAATTAGACGGGAGTTGCCTCCAGCGTCTGTTGATCACATCGTTGCACGGTGATCGCCCCCTTTCCTTCTCTTTCCTATCGACTGATTTGATTCATTGTTGAAGGACTGCTGCGTTTTCAAGCACTGCAGGTAGTTCGGCTAAAGAGGTAATCGTAAACGTGGGCTTGATATCCGTTGCCGACTTTCCTTCTGGATTAAACCAACACGTTGCGATACCGGCTTCGTTCCCACCTGCAATATCAGCCGATAAGGAATCACCGACGATGATTGTTCGCGCCGGGTCGAATTGCGGAATCCGCGCAAACACATGATTGAAGAACCCTGCCATCGGCTTTTGGAAACCTGTCTCCTCTGAAACGAAAATCGCTTTAAAGAAGTGCGTTAATCCGGCGCCATCAAGTCGCGCGCGTTGCGTCTTTGAAATCCCGTTCGTGACGACGTACATCTCGACGTTCCCTTCTAGTTGCTCTAACAGGGCAGTCGCACCCGGAATCAATTCCGTCCCTTGCGCGAGGTATCCGCGATACGTTTCGTCAACTTCTCGTCCGTTGACTTCTCGTCCTTCTTCCGCAAAGAACGTCACGAATCGCGAGTGAATGACTTCCTCCCGTGTCACTTCACCCCGTTCGAGTGCTCTCCAGAGTGCGTGATTGATTTCCTTGTAGCGCGCTTCTCGCTCAGTCGTCCACGTTAGATCTTGTTGCTCAAGCAGACGTCGAAAGGCAATCCGTTCCGTCGCTTCAAAATCAAGTAGTGTATGGTCAATATCGAATAATACTGTTTTATAAAACATGTTCAAGCTCCTTTACGTACTTGTCGTACAGTTGTTGTTTTCCCGCCCAGTTGAAATAACAGTACGCCCCCACCAATCAGCAACACACCGAGTGCTTTCGTCCACGTAAACGGAACGGCTTGTAACCCGAACCAACCGAGCGTATCCCACAGTAAGGCAAACAGGATTTGTGATACCATGACGATCGAAATCGCTCGACTTGGTCCGAGTTGTTGAACCCCTTGCGTCACACAGAGGACGACACCGACACCGATGATCCCACTGAACCAAAACCAAGTTTGCGCCTGTTCGAGTGCAAACAATTGTGACCCTTCGACGATCAAACCAATCGTCAGTGAAGCGAGGAACCCGAGTCCAAGGACTAGCGTCGTCGTCGCCCAAGCACCGACATGTTCTTTGACTTTTGCGTTAAACGTATTTTGAATACAAACGAGCATACCCCCACAAAGGGCAAGGATGATTCCCGTAACCATGTTGCACCTCTTTCATTCGTAAATGCTTTCTCCGACTCGTTCCATCAATCCGTCTCGATCAATGATCTCAATCGTATGCTG
>NZ_DJTL01000022.1:7160-25013 GCF_002439205.1 Exiguobacterium sp. UBA6309
TAGCTCGTCCCGATCAAATCTGCTGCATCGACGAGTTCCTTACTCGCAAAAGCATCCGTATTAGGTGTCATCGACAGTAAATAACTGGCTAGCCGAACTTCAACCGGGTACAACAAATTGAAGCTGAGCGTATGCGATTTTAATTCAAACTTTTTCGTGATCGTCTCGAGTAAAAATAATAAAAAGGCAGAATGATGTACACGTGCTTCTTCTAAATCCGGATAAGCGATCCGTAAGACGGTCACTGGTGTCACTGCCTCGACCGTGTTCATCAAATCAATCTTTCGGACGAACTCAATATCGCCGACGAGATCAAACGGATGCTTGAAGGACAACACGAGACGTTTCCCCGTTGCCGACATATGCGTGATTTTCAATTTGCCTTCGACGAGCAGGTAGAGTTCATGCGCAACATCGCCTTGCCGACATAAGGTCTCACCCGGTGCGAACGTCTGGATGTGCATCGCTTTGCGTAACGATGCATCAAAGACATGCGTTAACTGATACCGTTCCAAATAGGTTACAATGTTCGTCACGCTTTCTCCTCCTTAGCTTTTTAAGATGAAGATCCCCGCAATCATCATCAAGATGCCGACGATCTGCGGTCCCCGCAGTCGACGTTTCATGACACCAAACCAGCCTCTTCCGTCAATCCAGAGTGCAAGCGCTAATTGCGCCAATAAAAAGAGCGAAATCGTCAAGGTCACGCCCATCCGGTGGACAGCCGTCATGTTGCTGAATAATATGATCGCTGCAAAGGCACCTCCTGCCAGATAAAGCGGTTTGACACGTCGCATCGCCGAAAAACTGCGATCCCGTAAGACGATCGCTAAGAGGATCGCAACGATGAACCCGGTCATCTGTGTGATCGTTGCCGCTTGCCACGTCCCGATCGTTTGACTAACCCGGGCATTGGCAACACTTTGAAGCGTTAAGAAAAAGCCACCAGCAATCGCAAATAAGACACCACGCATGTGCATACTCCTCTCTCGTTCCATGATACTCTCATTTAACGAGAGTCTTTCTGATTTGAACAGGACATTTGTCCTGAGATGTTCAGAAGTTTAGAAATCATGATGAGTAAATAGAATTTCATACAACTCCAAGTGTATCAAAAGGGGCTGACTCAAAAAAAGAATGACGCGTCTTTTCACGCCCTTTCCTCAGGCGAGACACAAGCCAGTTTTCCTGCTTCATTTAAGCAGGAAAGCGGATCTTGTTCGTCTCTGACAACGCATAAATGCGTTTTTCCTATAGGAGTGGCGTGTGACGCGTCATTCTTTTTATTACGAGATAAGGGGGGACAGATTGATGATCTGTCCCCCCTTATCTTTGTAGAGACTGACTTTTGAGTCAGCCTCTTGATGTGTTTAAATAGTTCATGCTTCTTCTTCCAATCGTTTAATCGCTTCATCCAGCTGTTCCTGATCCTCTTCTGATAGCTTTGGATATTGCGGATCAATTTCCTTCAGGACGTCATTCATGACTTCGGTGACGATATAGCGGGAATACCATTCGTCATCTGCCGGTAAGATATACCATGGTGCATACGATGTCGATGTCGCTGAGACAAGCTCAGCAAAAATCTCATGGTATTCGTCCCAGTGCTTGCGTTCCTCAATGTCATTAAACGAGAATTCGAAGTTTTTCGTTGGATCTTTCAGACGAGTCAACAGCCGTTGCCGTTGCTCCTCTTTTGAGACATGGAACAAGAACTTGACGACTCGGAAGCCATTCTCGACGAGATAGCGTTCAAAGTCATTAATTTGACGATAGCGCATCTGCCACACGTCACCCTCATCCGGCTTTTCTTCCTCCTCGAGCAAATCATGGATTCGTGGGGCAATGACTTCCTCATAATAGGAGCGATTTAAGATGCCGATTTCCCCTTTTTCTGGTAGTCCTTCGTGGATCCGCCATAGGTAGTCATGTTTTTGCTCCGTATCCGACGGTTTTTTAACGGAAATCGTTCGGAGTCCTTGTGCGTTCAAGTTAGAAAAGATATAGCTGATCGCCTCGTCCTTTCCCGCTGCATCAATCGCTTGCAGGATGACGAGGACACCGTTCTTTTCTTCAGCATGCAAACGCCAGTGTAACTCTTTTAACGTCTCAACACTTTTCGGAATCCACTTCTCTCGCAATTCTGCTTCCGAAATTTTATGTTCTTCTGATGTCGGGTAATTCGAAAACGAGACTTGCTCGCCTTCTTTAACACGATAGGATGACAGTTTCATGGTAGGACTCCTCCTTTAATTGCTTCTAAAGGGGGTTTACCCAACTCACTCACCTTAAAAACGTTCAGATGAACTTATCTTTTTAAAAGAAGTCGAACTCCCTCTTCAAGTGTCGTCACGGGACGGCCAAGTAATGCTTCAAAATCAGTACTTTCTACTGCCAGAGTCCCTGCTGCGATATCTGCCTGGATACCAGTCAGCATTGGAATCAAGAAGTCAGGTAAGCCAGCTGCTTGCATCCGCTCACCATAGGTCGTGCCATCTACTTCATCTAAAGCGACCGATCGGTTAAGCACTTGTCCGACTGCAGTCGCGAGTTCTGCTTGTGTATGCAACGGACCCGATAGTTCATAGATGGGGTTTGGATGTTCAAGCGTCAGTCCCGTCGCAATGGCTAGCGCATACTCATCTTGTAACGCCCATCCGACTTTCCCTTCGCCTGCTGCCGTTAACCAGTCTGCGCCTTGCGCGACGGCGTCAATCGTTCCGAGTTCATTTTCGAGATACCAGTTGTTACGGAAAAAGACATACGGGATACCTGTCGCTTGAATCGCTTCCTCTGTGACACGATGCGTTCGAGCAAGTCCGTTTGTACTGTGTGCCGCATTGGCGATGCTCGTATAGCCGATCAGCTTGACGCCTGCCTCTTGTGCTGCCGTGACAGCGGCTTGGTGTTGCCGGATCCGAGTCGCCTCTTCACCGTCCGTCGAAATGATCAACAATCGATCGATTCCTTGAAACGCTTGTCCGAGTGTTTCGGGCTGATCAAAGTCTCCGTATCGGACATCGATTCCTTGTGCTGCAAGCTCTGTTGCTTTTTCGACGTCGCGGACACTAACCGCTACATGTTCGTTGCCGACTTGTTCACTGAGGTGCTGCACGATCCGCGCGCCTAATTTTCCGGTTGCTCCTGTAATTAACCATTTCATGATGAAACCACTCCTTTGAAGTTTGATGTTGTTCTTCATGATACGCTAGGTGATACACTAAAAAAAGTAGGCACTTATCTGAAACTAGGTCCCTCAAAACGAACCAATGGGAGAGGATGAATGTGGCTGTATTCGATACAACGACCAATCAACGCACTGCCTGTCCAGTCACTCGGGTCCAACAGATGGTCGCTGGCAAATGGAAGATCATCTTGCTGTGGCACCTGACACACGGGACACATCGTTTTCATGAACTGCAACAATTAACAGGTATCTCTAAGGGAACATTGACACGTCAGCTACGTGAGCTTGAAGCGGATGGGTTGATTCAACGGCACGTCTTTGGCGAAGTTCCCCCTCGTGTTGAATATTCTCTAACGGATGCTGGTCATAGTTTTTTACCAATTCTTGATCACATGGCAGCTTGGAGTGAACAACACTTTCAGGTGAAATGATCGTGAGTAACAAAAAAAATGCGCTTCTTCTCGAGTCAGAAAAGAAGTGCATGTTTTCGTTCATTCCGTCGCTGTTACCGTCTGACGTAAGTGGGTGTCGATCGCTTCTGCGACACGTAATCCGGAGATGATAGCGCTCTCGACGCGCGTCCGTCCTGACGCATCATCGGCTTCAAGGAACGCATCACCAGCAAGCCAAAGTGGATGTGACGACAGTTTCAAATGCGGTGTCCGGTAAACTGCGCGTGCCTGAGCGTAACGCCAACGCTTGAGCTGGCGGGAGATAATCGTCACTGGTCCGAGTTGCTGTTGTAACAGACGCTCGACTTCCACGAGTGTCTCTTCTTCTGGGAGCTCGTACCAGTCTTCACTGAAGCGGGCTGTCATATAGACGCTCAAAAGTGTCGTTTTCGAAATCTCCTTCTCGGCATTGTTGACGATTTTTAAGATACCGTCGATAAGATGCTCATCTTGCAATCCGACTTCCCCGATCGTGAGTCGCTCTTTGACTTCAAACAGACCAACGAATGTCGGCTCGAACGTCACTTGTCGTAACTGCTCATGATCGTCATCAGAAAGTGTCAAACTAGAAGACTGTAACAGTTCATAGGCTTGCGGTACCGGTGCTGTTACGAGGAGTGCATCATATTCACTTTGATGGTCCGTCGCCTGTGTGACAAGTTCATCTTCCGTTGCCGAAATATGCGTGACTTGCTCGTTCAATTGGACAGGGATGCCTCGACCAATCGCTTGTACGAGTTGATTCATGCCATTCGTTGCGACATAGCGTGGAAAATCCGTTCCAAACCACTTACGAACCCATCCCTTCTCAAGCCATTCGTCGACTTCGCGTCCTAACTCTTCCGTCCGAACCGTGAAGAAGACGGCACCATGATCCGCTGTTCCTTGATCAATCCGACGAGTTGCCATTCGCCCCCCGACGCTCTGGCTTTTTTCGATGATTTCAACAGCATGTCCTGCTGCCTGCAATTGGCGTGCCGCAAAGATTCCGGCGAGTCCACCACCGATGATTCCGATTCGTTTCCCTGTCATCTCGCTTCCCCCTCATATTCCTCATTTCCCTAAGTATAGAGGTTTCTTCCAAGACATGGGTGAATCAATACCCGTCCGATATGCTCGTCGTTTGTAATTCCTGCTCGATGAGCGTGATGTTCTCCTCAAAGAACGCCCGGTGCTCTTCTAGTCCCCGTTTGATGCACCAGCCAACAGCCGTGAGTGCTTCCCACAAACGATAGTATGCGAGATACGTCTCAATCGGCACGTCTGGGTGTAATGTCGCGTATCCTTCTTGAAATGCCGTGACGTAAATGGAACCGAACGTATTGAGATTACGGACGATCTTCGTGAATTCCATCTCGACGGCCCCGTAGCGGGTCGTCTCGAAATCGATCACCCCTGTGACTTGATCACCTACCGTCAGTAAATTTGCTAGGCGGAAGTCACAATGTGTGGCAACGGGACGTGAAGGCTCCGGTAACGACTGTTCTCGTCTGACTAACTCTGTTTGGATGTTCTCTAAAAAACGGGATCGAGTTCGGTTGTGATGAACGGCATGAATCCATCGAGTTTTTCATTCCGGAAGCGTCGCCAGTCCTGAACCGGATAGGCATAAAATCCATCTTCCGTATACTCGCCGTAAGCTTCTCCTGTACACGTATGCAGCATTGCGAGCGTTCGACCAATTTCGTACGCCAATTTTTTAGTCATCGTGACCGGTGCCTGTCCCGCTAAGGCAGCAAGTACGAACGCCCCGGTCGTCTGCCCGGGAGCTGCTTCAGCTAAGATGTGCGGCACGGGTACAAATTCTTCTAGTGCATGAATCCAGCCACGTTCCCGGTACCACTTTTCAGCCGTATACGGGCGCTTCAAGAAGACGACCTGACCATCCGTTAGGACGAGACGATCGACTTCAGAACTATACGATTCGTCGACAGTCGCGCATGCTGCGACGTCGAGTTGAAAATGTTCAATCCATTCGTCTCGCGTCATTCCGTCGTTCCCACTATTTTCTGTAGCGTTTCACCTGGTAGACCGTCAATCGGTCCAACATAGATCGATTCAAAACCTAATCCGATCAAAATACGGCGCGACGCTTCATGTGTTGGATCAATCGTCGCCGTGACGACCTGTAGCTCTTCTTCTGTCGCTAACTGTAAGAGACGCTCTGCAATGGCTGTGCCGTATCCGCGTCCCCACTGATCGGGTAGTAGCATGTAACCGAGCTCTGCTTCGAACGGTTGCGTTTGACTCCGGGTCATGTGCCCGATTCCAATCCATGTCTCTTCGGTATAAATCAGATACGATCCGAGTCGGTCGTGCTGCTGTTGTTCAAGGATTCGCTCAAAGCGTTGTTTCGTTTCCGTATCTGTTAATGCCTGTTCCGTGATGTAACGCATGACACGTTCATCTTGGACGAGCGTCGCGTAGCGATCGTAATCGGACGCTGTCATTTTTCGTAATTCAATCATCTTATTCTCCTCTTCATGTCCGGTAGTCCTTGTGGGTTGGGGTGAAGACATCGTCCGTTGACGGACGAACGATCGAAAAGTGTTCGACGTTATAATGACCGTGCAAGACTTGATTGTGGTGGGCAATCATTTGCTCCGGCGTCAATACATCAGAACCGTTCGTCGTATGGCCATCGGCAACGAGTGTGACATCAAAACCATGTACTGTCGCACTGCGTACCGCAGTATCGATGCAGTGTTCCGTCTTACAACCTAAGACGATTAGGTGTTCAATCGATGCTTGGCGTAGATGATCGAGCAAGGGGGTACCATGGAACGCATTCGTCGCTGCTTTATCGAACGTGACACTGGACGCTGGAACGGGAATCGAATCATGGACTGCAAAACCGGGTCCTGTTCCGCCAGCGACATCTAGATCCCGAATGAAGACGACTGGGATGTTCCGTTCGTCTGCTTCGAGTACGACCGCTTCGATGACGTGCGCGACTTGTTCTTTTAAGTATACCGGACGTTCTTCGGTGTTTCCGTCGACGAGTTCCTGTTGAAAATCAATCACTAGGACCGCTTGTTTCATCGTCATGTTCCTCCTTGTAAAATCGACTGCTTGTTTCCTTCCCGCTCATCTGAATGATTTCCTGCTCCTGACGGACGCGAAACTTTTTAGCTGTTGGATTCGTTAAGAAGAAAGAAAGGATGTGTCTGGATGATTTGGTTTGGCGTCATCTTCTTATGTGTGCTTCTCGTCAATCTGACACTGGAGAAACTGATCATGAACCGGACGATGACAGGTCGCTGGTTCGTACGCAACTTACTCATTTGTCTCGGGATCACTCTATTACTTTTCGGAATTGAACGTTATATCCTATCCGGTCTGTAAAAAAACAGGTAGCGATTTTTCGCCACCTGCTTTTTTAGTTAATAGACTTCGTAATTTTGCCCCGTCTGCGCCCCTTCGATACTCTTTTCGAATGCCGTCGCGACACGTGACGCCGGAACGGCTTCAAACCCACGGAAGAAGGGTCCGTACTTTTCAAGTGACTCGATCAGTACGTTCGGACTGACGCTGTTGATTCGAATGCCTCGTGGCATCTCAATTGCCGCTGCCTGAACGAACGCTTTGACCCCACCGTTCGCAAGCGCAGCAGATGCGCCTTGGCGAATCGGATCGTCCATCATGATGCCGGTCGTCAGCGTAAAGCTTCCCCCGTCTCGTACTGCCCCTAACCCAAGCAAGACGAGATTGACCTGACCTTTTAGTTTACTGTCGATTCCGATTTGATTGAGCTCCGGTGTTAAGTCGGTCAATGGACCAAAATGAGCACCGCCTGTCGCACTGATGACAGCATCAACAGACCCGACTGTTTCATACATCGCTCGGATACTTGCTTCTGACGTAATATCGACTTGTACATCCGCTCCGCTTCGTCCGGCACGAATGATGTCATGTCGCTCACTCAAACGTTCGACGACTGCCTGCCCAATCGTTCCGCTTGCTCCTACTACTAAAATACGCATAACCCTTTCCCCTTTCACGTCTAACTTACCTATCTAGCCTACTGCACAGCAGATGATGGTTTCAAGGATTCTACCGGATGCGTCTTCAAGAAGATGAGGATTTCTTCGAACAAACGTTGTTTATCCCGATCGAGTGTCAGTAGATGTTTACTGTTCGGAAGAAGGACCTTTTTCTGATCTCGGCTCGGCACTGTCTTTTCGATTCGCTCGAGACTTGCATGATAGACGGCATCATCTAATGCGCCAAGGAATAGAGCGATGGGCTGTGTGATCTTCTGCAAGACGACTCCTGTGTCGAGGATGAACTGTTGCAGTGCCCGTAAGTCTTTTTCAGGGCGTGGAAAATGACGGTCGACAAAGTCTGCGATCCACTCCGGCGAACGATCGTCAAATTGAAAATACCGTTCCGTATAACGAAGGACGCGGTGCTCAAGTCCGGCAATCGTCCGCTCAAGAATCGGCGTCGAGAGTAAAATGAGTCCTGCGCATCCTGACTGTTCTGCCAGTCGAAGTGCCATCACTCCACCGAGTGATTGTCCGATCAAAAAGATGTCTTTGTGTCCTCGATCTTGTAAAAACGCGAGTCCGGCTTGCGCGGACTGCCAGACGTCTTCGATCGTCGTCTCAAACAAGCGCTCCGGCGATTCCCCGTGCCCGGCGTAATTGGGCGCGTAACAGGTATAGCCGGCTGCATGTAAAAAACGAGCGAGTCCCCGCATCTCATTCGCACTTCCAGTAAAACTATGTAACAACAAAACAGCAGGTCCAGTTCCTTCTAAGTACAGATCCTTTGATTTCGTAATCAAGTGCGCCCCTCCTTTTCATCTCTTCACACTTCCTCTACCGAAGCATCCTCCCGTAACGATTCTATAATCCGAAAGCCTGGGTAGTCCGCTTCGGATCGTCGTTCGCCACTTGACCGATAATAAGCATTCCAGTAACTGATCATCCGGTCTTCGATTCGCTTCATGTATGCCGGATCATTGGAGACGAATCGCCGCTTCACTTCCAGATTCCATTGCTCGATCACAGGTACGATGATGTCGACGATGTCACGGACGTATTCACTAGCAAGTTCAAGAATATAGACGAGTATCCATTCATCTTGTTGATTTGTTTTGAGTAACTGACGGAGATAACGTTCACGGATGTGACCATCATGATGACGGGTGTAAAGGCAAAATAACATCGTTTGTTGCGTCGACGTCAGTTGTTTAATCCGCTCCGAGTCGACCTCTAATAAGTACAAACGCGTCGGAATCTGTATCCGTTCCTGCTCCAGTCTCATTTCAATCGATCCGGGTGATAAACGCGTCCAGGCAAACGGTAGACACGCTTTAACGACCCGAACGTCCTGTTCATATCGTTTAGGAAATGCAGCAATCCAGCGATTCATCTCGTTCTCCTCCTAATATAAAAACTCCAAACGGCAGACGCTTACACGCCTGTCATTTGGAGTCGATTTGTTTCCTTATTCAACCGTTACTGACTTCGCCAAGTTACGTGGCTTATCGACGTCACAGTCGCGACCGAGTGCCGCGTAGTATGAGATCAATTGAAGTGGTAAGACAGACAAGAGCGGTGACAAGAGTGGCTCGACTGCTGGGATGACGAATGCATCCGTCGGCAATTCAAGACCTTCTGCTGCGATGACACACGCGTTTGCACCACGCGCGACGACTTCCTTGACGTTCCCACGGTTGTTGAGGTGAACGTGTGGTTGTGTCACGAGTGCGATGACCGGTGTGTTATCTTCGATCAAGGCGATCGGACCGTGCTTGAGCTCTCCACCCGCGTATCCTTCTGCTTGGATATACGAGATTTCTTTGAGTTTCAATGCACCTTCCATTCCGACGTATGCATCTTGTCCACGACCGATGAAGAACGCGTTACGTGACTCAGACAAGTATTCTGTCGCGATTTCTTGGAAACGATCTTTTTGAGACATGACCGATTCCATCGCACTTGAGATTTTACCGAGTTCCTTCATGAGATCGAAGTTGACGGCAACCCCTTTCGCTTGAGCGAGGTCAAACGCAAGAACAGCAAGAACAGCGATTTGAGCTGTATACGCTTTTGTTGAAGCAACGGCGATTTCTGGACCCGCGTGGAGCAATAATGTTGCGTTCGCCTCACGTGACAATGTTGATCCTGGAACGTTCGTGATCGTCAGTGCTGGATGACCGAGTTTCTTCGCTTCGACGAGAACCGCACGGCTATCCGCTGTTTCACCTGATTGTGAAAGGAAGAGAAAGAGTGGTTTCTCTGTCAATAATGGCATGTTGTATCCGAACTCAGAAGAGATATGAACTTCTGTTGGAATGCCAGCGATTTGTTCAATCAACTGTTTTCCGATCAAACCAGCATGGTAGCTTGTTCCGCAACCGATGATGTAAACACGGTCACGACCGAGTACGAGATCACGGACTGATTGGTCGAGTGTGATGTCGCCTGCTTCATTTTGATATTGTTGAACGATGTTACGAATGACCGCTGGTTGCTCATCCATCTCTTTGAGCATGTAGTGCGCGTACGTTCCTTTTTCGATGTCTGATGCATCGATTTCAGCCGTGTACGCTTCACGCTCTTGGACGTTACCGTCGAGATCTTGGATCGTGACGCTATCACGCGTCAAGATGATCATCTCGCCATCATGCAACTCGATGAATTGATCCGTTACTTGTAACATTGCCATTGCGTCTGATGCGACGACGTTGAACGTACCGTCACCGAGACCAACGAGAAGTGGTGATTTGTTTTTTGCGACGTATAAGACGTCTGGATTTTCAGCATCGATCAATGCGAGGGCATACGAACCGTGCAAGACACGGAGTGTTTGACGGAATGCTTCCGCGACGTCACCTGTCTCGTTGAAATTCTTTTCGATCATCTGAACAATGACTTCTGTATCCGTGTCGCTGAGGAGATCGACATTCAATTCTGCTTTTAGCTGCTCATCATTTTCAATGACGCCGTTGTGCACGAGTGTGAAACGTGCTGACGCACTTTGGTGCGGGTGCGCGTTTGGTACGCTTGGGACACCGTGTGTCGCCCAGCGTGTGTGTCCGATTCCGACTGTTCCGTCTGCATCTGCAGGAACGACTTCGCGTAGCGCAGCAATCCGGCCTACTTCTTTATGGACTTGGACGCCGTCGTTGACGAACGCAAGACCTGCCGAGTCATAGCCGCGGTACTCGAGCTTCTCGAGACCTTTTAATAAAATTTCCTTCGTGTTGACCTGTCCGATCATACCTACGATTCCGCACATGTTACATCTCTCCATTTACAAGTATTTCCCTGAAGAGGAAACGGCTCTTGTTGAGAGGATCCCGATCGGTCTGTTTGTCCGTCCAATCACTTGGACGATTTCAGAACGATTTACGGTATGGATCTGGTACCGGGAGGCATCCGCCGAATGATTCGATAAACCTCCACCTCGTCAGCTTTCGTCCTATGGAGAAAGCCCTGGCGCTTCTTGTTTCTGTCCGACCCCGTTTCTGTCCGACTTCACCATCATACGAACTTTAATCTGAAAAAGCAAGAAAGGTAACGTATTTGTAACTATTCCCGATATTTTTCTATTCAATACGCATAATCCCTATTTTTTGTAAAAATCTCAATCTGTTTTTCTAAAATAATTGTAAAAAAGAAGCAGAGCACTCGCTCCGCTTCAGGTTGCTTAATTTTCTTGTAACGCGTAGTTCTCACGAACGACGTTCGCGATCCGCTCGACGTATGCATCACACGCTTCTTGTGTCGGAGCTTCTGCCATGACACGAACGAGTGGTTCTGTTCCTGACGCACGAACGAGAATCCGTCCGTTGCCCGCCATCTCTGCTTCGACTTCAGCAATGATCGCTTGCACGGCAGGACCGCTCATTGCGCCATTTTTGTCTGAGACACGGATGTTTACGAGACGTTGTGGGAAGATCGGCATCTCAGCTGCGAGTTCCGATAACTTCTTCCCTGTCGCTTTCATGATTTGCAACAACTGGACGCCTGACAACATGCCGTCCCCTGTCGTTGAGTAATCCATGAAAATGATATGCCCCGACTGTTCACCACCGAGCGTGTAGTCGTTCTTACGCATCTCTTCGACGACATAACGGTCACCGACCGCTGTCTGAAGTGCCGTCATCCCGTTTTCTTCCACGGTTTTATGGAAGCCGAGGTTACTCATGACCGTCGCAACGATCGTGTTGTCTTTCAGACGACCAAGTTCATTCAAGTATTTTCCGCAAATGAACATGATTTTATCTCCATCGACGATATCACCGTTCTCATCGACTGCAATCAAGCGGTCGCCGTCTCCATCAAACGATAAACCAACGTCTGCGCCTTTTTCCTTAACGAAGGCAGCGAGATGTTCTGGGTGTGTCGAACCGACACCATCATTGATGTTGAGTCCGTTCGGAGTTGTACCGATCGTCGATACTTCTGCTTCCAAGTCACCGAATAGACGTGGTGCGAGGCTTGACGTTGCACCGTGTGCGCCGTCGATCGCGACATGGATACCTGAGAAATCTTCATCCGATGTCTGGCGAAGCATATGAAGATATTTTTGTGCACCTTCGTAGTAATCGTGAACGAAACCGAGTTCTTTTCCAGCTGGACGTGGTAATGTATCTTCTGCTTCATCGAGCAATGCTTCGATTTCAAGCTCAGTTGCGTCATCGAGCTTGAAGCCATCTGAACCGAAGAACTTGATTCCGTTATCTTCAACTGGATTGTGCGATGCAGAAATCATGACTCCAGCTGTCGCATCCATCGTTTTTGTCAGGTACGCGACACCCGGTGTCGAGATGACACCAAGACGCATGACTTCTGCACCGATTGATAAAAGACCAGCGATGAGTGCGTTCTCAAGCATTTGACCAGAAACACGTGTATCGCGTCCGATCAAGACTTTTGGTCGTGTGCTTTCGTGTTTCGTCAACACGTAACCACCTGTTCGACCGAGGCGATATGCTAGTTCCGGTGTCAATTCTACGTTTGCGACGCCGCGTACGCCGTCAGTTCCAAAATACTTACCCATGTGTTATTTCCTCATTTCACTAATTTGTTTTAATTGGTCGGAACGGATGTCCGCGGAACAGCTTTTAGCGTGACATCCATATTATCCGGACGCAGGACATCAAAGGCTTTTGACGTCTGATACGAAATCGGCAATCCGTGCGTTCCTTCTTTTAGTCCCGTCACATCGATGACCGCTTTGATATCCGTCGCATCGATCGATGCTAAATCAGATTCTTTCCCACGGACAATGACATCAATCGTTTGGTTGTAATCAATCGTATACTTCGATTCATCAAACCCATTCAACGTGACCGTCACACCCGGAATCGTTTTCTCTGCCCGATCTTCGACGGTTTCCGTCGTCGATTTCGCATTTTCCTTTTCGACAACGATATTGACGGTGACCTGTGTCGGATCCATCGCTGTCGCATTTTCTGGTTCAACAAGTTTGACGGTTTTTTCTGTCGTCTTCGTCAGTCCTTTGAGCGAGACCGCTTCCGTATCGACGGAACCGATCCGCTCTAACTCTTCTTTTGTTCCATATAGACGAGCTTCCGTCGTAACGGGAACGATCTTGACGACGGTATATCCTTTTTTGACGTCATCTTTTGTCTGCACATTGATCGGTACCGTCTTACTTTCCTTATAGATCGGTACTGTGATTTCTAGTTGCTCTGGTTGATAAGATGCATTGATCGTATTCCCGTTCGCATCGGTCGCTTTGGCATTGAACGTCTCTTTAAACGTCTCTGCCCGACCAGTTACATCGATCGGTACTTGGATCGCTGAAATCGCCTGTAACTTCTCTGCGCCTCCCGTAACTTCAACGGTCTGTTGGTTCGGTTGTGCTTCCCCAGCGACATATCCTTCAGCGATTTTGTTTTTATTGAGTAAGGCGACTTGTACCGGTACTTCCTTTGTAATCTTCTTATCGAGGAAGACTTCGATCGTCTCCTGCTTCGGCGTCACTTCGACATCTTTTCCGAAGCCAGTTGCTGTGACACGGACACGATGATAGCCAGGGTCAAGTCCTTTTAAATCAATCGATAACCCAAAATCCTGAACGAGCCGAAGCATCGTCAAGCTACTCGATGGACCTTTAACGGTTACCTCCATCGTATTTGGAATATTATAGGCGACCCACTGCGATTCATCATACTGGACCGTGACCGGCACGTCAAATTTCGTCGAACCTTGACCCGCGATCGGCAGCAGACTAGCGGCGTCACTTTTTCCTGTCGTATTCGAACCTGCCACCATCAAATACAACATGACGGCTAAGACGACCGCAACAATGCGTAAAAACCAGCGTTCATTGAACCATTTTTCGAACATTATTTTTTCGCCCCCATCCAGTTCAAGAAGGAAGTATTCGTCTGTTCGACCTTAACGATCGTCTCAAGCAACTTCGTCCGTAAGGATTCTTCATCGAGTTCCCGGTACAGACGTCCATTGATGGCGAGTGAGACACCACCCGTTTCTTCCGAGACGACGAGCGTAACACTATCCGTTACTTCACTGACACCGATTGCAGCGCGGTGACGTGTTCCAAGCTCTTTTGAGATATGTGCACTTTCTGACAACGGTAAGTAACAAGCGGCAGCTGCTAACTTGCCTTGCTGGACGATGACGGCGCCATCATGTAATGGTGTATTCGGAATGAATAAGTTGATCAGCAACTGACTCGTGATTTGTGAACCAAGCGGAATGCCCGTCTCTACGTATTCACTCAGTCCTGTCTCACGTTCAATCGTCACGAGTGCTCCAATACGGCGTTTTGACATGTACTGGGCAGACGATACGAGCGCATCGACGATTCGAACTTGTTCATCTTCATCACTGATCGCACTACGTGAGAAGAATTTACTCGTTCGTCCTAAGTGTTCCAGTCCACGCCGGAGTTCGGGTTGGAAGATGATGATGATCCCCAGTAACCCATAGGTGATAATTTGATTGAGTAAGAATTGAAGTGTTTTAAGTCCAAAAAAGCCACTCAGGAACCAACTGATCAAAATGACCGAAATCCCTTTAATGAGCTGGACCGCTTTTGTTCCTTTGACGATGATCATGAGACGATAAATGACGAACGTCACGACCGCAATATCAATCACGTCATTAATATAATCGTACCAATGTACGTTTTCTCCCAGTTTCAACAATTGAAATTGAAGTGGTTGCCAGCTGAAGTAATTCACCAACCGTGCCCCCTAACTCATCTGATTTAAACAGTTTCCATTATAGCACAAAGGGACGAGTTCGACTCGTCCCAGCTGATTATTGAAATAGACGCTTGATTCCGTACCATACGCGTTCGAATAATTGATCGATTTCCTTGATTTCTCCGGTCACGCTACCAGCACTCGCCGTGTACGCTTTCCCGTCAACGGTCATGACGTCGCCATTAACTTTCCCTTCGATTCGGACGTTCCCGCCTTCGACATAGAGATCTTGATCGACCGTGACGCCTTTTGGCACGACGACCTCACCATTTTGAGCGACGATGCCTGGTGCATTCGTATAAGATAAGTCATGTTCTTCCTGTGCCATATAACCACCAAGGCTACCGACCGACAAAAGTAAGAAAACAGCCGCGGCCGCGAGCAATGGGTATTGCTTCATCTTCCCTCCAAAACGGGACGGTTGCGGTTGGTGCAGTAAAGCAGCGCTCGGCGTATCCACCTGGTCGGGCAATTGTGCCAGCACGCGGGATGTAAAATCTGCCGATAATTTGGGCGCTGGAAGTTGACGCAGTCGAGCATCAAGGAGTCGATACTCTTCGAACTCGTCCATCGCGTCCGCTTCCCGTAACTCTGCTTCCAATCGCTCGAATTCCTCAGGTGGTTGGTTTTGATCTAAATAATCCTGAATCCGTTCATGTACATGCTCTCGTGACATGGTGAGTTCCTCCTTCTCATCGTTTGGCAAAATGCTTCTTCAGCGCTTCCCGTCCACGATGAATTCTAGTTTTGACAGTAGCGACAGGTAATTCGATCATTTCACTGATTTCCTTTAGTGAAAGATCCTCTATATATTTCAGGACGAGTGGGACGCGGTATTTTTCTGGTAAAGCTGCAATCGCATCCCCGACTTCACTTCGTTGCTCGTTATCGACCACTTGGTCCTCCGGCAAGGTGTCCTTGCTTTCGAGTTGTGAATACAATGTCAGTCCTTCAGTACCTGACATCTCAGCATCAAGAGAATAATCAGGTTTCTTTTTCCGTAATCGGTCAATCGATACGTTCGTGACGATTCGGTACAACCAAGTCCGGAACTTCCATTGTGCATTATACGAATCAATCTTCGTAAATACACGGATGAAGGCTTCTTGTGTCGCATCCTCCGCTTCCATTCGATCGCGCAAGACCCGGAAAGCCACAAGAAAGGCACCTTCCTTATATAGATCAACAAGTGCCGCAAATGCATCACGGTCTCCCTGTTTCACTCGCTCAATTAAGCGTAGTGTCGTTTCTTCCACTTTGAATACCCCCCGCTCTATGCGGTCAATCTCTTATACGAAGTCGACCGATAAATGTTTCATCTCCTTTTAAATTGTAACAAAAAAACTTGAACCCCGATGAAAAGAGTTCAAGTTCCATCCATTATTTTACTAAGCGATGTGTTTCCATTGCCAAAAGTAGATCTCCGATCAGTTCATTCGCAAGTTCTGCTGTTCCATTTCCTTCTTCAAGCAACGGATTCACTTCAACGAATTCAGCTGCAATGAAGTCTTCTGCCGTTGCGCAATGCTGGAGCACCGTCTTCGCGTCGTCTAAGAAAATGCCATCGGCGACACGTGTTCCTGTACCGACGACGAGTGATGGATCGAGACCATCCATATCAAAGCTAAGATAGAACGCATCCGTCGTTTCCTTCAAATAGGCAATCGCTTCTTCCATGATCGCGTCCATTCCCCGAGTTCGGATCGCTTCCATATCATAGACACGAATACCAAGACGATCAATCAGCTCTTGTTCGCCTGGATCAACGTCACGTAATCCGATGAAGACGAGATGTTCCGGTTGCAGCTTGACATCTGTTCCTCCGACTTCCGTTAAACGCTGATGTCCTTCCCCAAGGGCTACAGCGAGCGGCATACCGTGGATGTTTCCAGACGGTGATGTTTCCGGTGTATTCAAATCACCGTGTGCATCGAACCAGATGACGCCAAGACGTGGTACAGTTTGACGAAGCCCAGCAATCGTTCCGATCGCCATGCTGTGATCGCCACCGACTAACAACGGAAAACGTTGTTCCGATAACGCGTCACGTACGATCAGGTGCAAATCATTCGTCGTATGGACGACGCCTTCCAAACGTTTCAGCTTCGGATCTTCTTCCCGGACTGCATCCTCGGATAAGACAGACGCTTCCCCGTAGCGTACTGCTTCTTGTCCCCGTGCTTCGAGTGTCGCGAGTAGACCCGCTTTTTCGACAGCTGCAGGTCCATGTTCAGTGCCTGGCTTTCCTTGCCCATAACGGTATGGTACGCTGATATACGCGATGTTCATACGATATTCCCCCTATGTCATAGTCACTTCTACATATATTGTAAGCGGTAGCAAACGAGTGGTTCAACTCAACAAAAAAACGCATGAATATACAAAAAAACACCGTGAAGGGAATCACGGTGTTCTTGCGTACGTACTCTGGTTATGCTTGGCATTTCATATAAAAAAAACTTAAGACGAACGAAACTCGCTTAAGATCTTTAAATAAAATTGGTGGAGCCTAGCGGGATCGAACCGCTGACCTCCTGCGTGCAAGGCAGGCGCTCTCCCAGCTGAGCTAAGGCCCCGAAAGAAAAAGCGGAAGACGGGATTCGAACCCGCGACCCCGACCTTGGCAAGGTCGTATTCTACCACTGAACTACTTCCGCAAGAAATGAGCCATGCAGGATTCGAACCTGCGACCCTCTGATTAAAAGTCAGATGCTCTACCAACTGAGCTAATGGCTCGACATGGTGGGGGGGGGCGGATTCGAACCGCCGAACCCGAGGGAGCGGATTTACAGTCCGCCGCGTTTAGCCACTTCGCTACCCCCCCAGTTTGTCTAGGAAAATTATACAATTGAGAAAAACAGTGCCGGCAACAGGAGTCGAACCCGCGACCTACTGATTACAAGTCAGTTGCTCTACCAGCTGAGCTACACCGGCACAAAAAATATAATGGTGACCCGTACGGGATTCGAACCCGTGTTACCGCCGTGAAAGGGCGG
>NZ_DJTL01000008.1:0-36476 GCF_002439205.1 Exiguobacterium sp. UBA6309
GCAATTTTGCGCTGTCAGAGACAAACAAGACCCGTTTTCCTGCTCGAATGAAGCAGGAAAACGGGCTTGTGTCTCGCCTGAGGAAAGGGCGTGAAAAGACGCGTAATTTTTTGGAGTCATCCCTGTTATCTACAATTTTTTTGTTTATTAATAGGCAACCTGTCCCATCCGAACGCCACAAAACGTATGCAAGGTGACCGGATCCTGTAGATTCGTCCGTTCCAACATATCGTTTAAGAGTAACGCACAGACGTAGGCATCTTCTTTTGCATCATGGTGCTGGAAAGAGACGTTGAGAAACTCTGCCATCGTATTCAATCGATGGTTCGGCAACCAAGGATACAATTTGCGGGATAATTTGACCGTGCAGCCGTAGGTGAAAGCGGGCATCTGGTACATATCGTATTTTTGAATCGCTTTTTGGAGTGCCCCCATATCAAATGATGCATTGTGAGCAACGATCAGTTGAGCGCCTGAAATCAAATCGTATAAGCCATGGGCTTCCATTGCTTCAGGTAACGTCGGTGCATCAAAGACATCACTCGGACGAATTCCATGGACCCGGATGTTTCCAGCATCGAAGTTCTCTTCTGGGTTGATTAAGACCTGTTTACTCTCCGTGACACGACCGTTCGCGAGAACGGACCAACCAAACGCACAAATGCTTCGGCTATTCCGATTTGCCGTTTCAAAGTCAATCGCTAATGTATACATGCAGCAGGCTCCTTTCTGTCATTCACTAGTAACAGAATACATGTTCGTATTCTGGAAGTCCATCAAAAAAGACCATCTGCAAAGCAGACGATCTTAGATCCATTCCAGTCACTTCGCGGTAGCGACTTTTTGTTCCTCTGCGACGTACTCTTCCGGTTTAAATAACAGAACGCGATCTTTATAGGCGAAGACAAGCGCCGTCAAAACAGCCATTGCATCAGCGATCGGAAAAGCGACCCAGACACCATTGACACCGAAGAACACTGGCAATATCAAGACGAGTGGAATCGTGTATAACGTTTGGCGCGACAAAGACAAGAATAAAGCGACTTTTGCTTTTGCAAGCGATTGGTACATTCCGTTGACAATCATTTGAATTCCGTAGACGAACGATAAGGCGAATAAGATGCGCATCGCACTCGAGCCTTCCTGTAGAAGTGTCGCCTCTTCTGTGAACAAGCCGACCCAAAAACGAGGGAACAGTTGAATGAGTAACCACAAGCTGATCGATAACGATAAACCGTAGCGGATTGCCAACTTGATGGCAAGCGACATCCGGCTAAACTGCCGGGATCCGAAATTATATCCGACGATCGGTTGCATCCCTTGCACGATCCCCATGATCGGCATACCGACGAGCGCCATGAACTTATTGATGACCGCAAACGTAGCTAGTTCTGTCGTACCACCGTACCGGACGAGCATATGGTTGACGGTGATGAACAAAATCGATTGGGAGACTTGCATGATGAACGATGATGATCCAATTTGCATCATCCGGAACGTTAATCGGAAATCAGGTTTGAAAGCATTCCGATCGAGTGTTAACCCCGTTTGCCGACGTTTCGTAAAGAAGAATCGGAAAACAAGTGCAGCACCGACGATTTGCGCAACTACTGTCCCGAGTGCAGCACCTTGGATGCCCCAATCAAGACCAAAGATGAACAGCGGTGTCAGGACGATGTTGATGGCAACCGTCGTCAGCATGACGCGCATCTGATAGTTCGCGCGTCCTTCTGCGCGTAACATTGCACTCGACGCCATCGTCAACATGAAGAAAGGAGATCCGATCAAGAGGACGCGTAAGAAATCGATACTGTACGGCATGATCTCATCCGTCGCTCCAAAGAGACGTAGCAACGGTTCGACGAAGATGAAAGCACTGATGATAGCGAGCATACTGATGAAGAAAACAGCCATCAAGACGTTGGCATAAGCACGACTGGAACCATCTATTTGTTTTTGACCGAGTCGTTGTGACGCAATTGCAGCACCACCAATCCCGATCGAGTTGGCGATTGCCATTAATACGAGCTGGACGGGGAAAGCGATTCCGACGGCGGCCACGGCAGCCGTACCGATTCCTTGAGCGACGAAAATCGTATCGATGATATTGTAGAGTGCCGTGACGAGCATCCCGACCATCGCTGGTAAAGAGAGACTAAGTAAAAGCTGATTGACAGGTGCTTCACCCAAACGGGCAGTGTTTTTATTCATGGAAGGAGAACCTCCTATTTTAGACAAGTGGTAAGTAGGGTTTTACTCAGAGTAGTCGCTTCTTTAACGAGATGCAAGAAATCACTCTAGTCAATGTGTTCGTTCTATGAAAAAAGGATGCGCCATGAAGCGCATCCGATGGATCTCGATTTAAGATGGTGTAGGCAGGTAACCTTTCGAATATTCGAAAGCAACGAATAAAATAGCACCGAGCGCCAAATAAGCGAGGAGCGTGATCGTTTGTTGTTTTTTCGGCATCTGATGATACTGAACAGACTCTTCAGCAAGACGAAGTGGTTCAATCCGCTGATCGATTCGTCGCAACAACGCATCGTAGTCGTTCGCAGCATCATATTGATACCGTAACAGATCGTCCGCTTCCTGACGTGCCTCTTCTGGACTCGCTTGTCGCAAATCTTGTAAATCGAGACGAAGCGACCAAGCAATCGGATCGTACGTACTTTCGACCGTTTGTTCTTCCTCCACTTCCGGTGCAAGAGCGACTTCAGCGTTTGCACGTTCCTGCTCCGCCTTTGCCCGTAAGACGCGTTCGCGTGCAGCACGATACAACATTAAGGTCGACCGGTTCGCCTCATATTGTTTCGCGAACTTATACCGTTTCCAAACGGCACTGCCGCCTAAAAAGGCAATCAAGAGCAAAATCAGACTAAAGTGGGTGATACCGTAGGCAATCAAGGCAGCAAGTCCCGCGACCCAGACGATGATCGGAAGTCCCGCAAGAATCCGTCCGCCGTCAAGTGGACTGACGGGAAGTAGGTTGAAGAGATTCAATAGAGCCCCGAGGTGGAAGATGACGAGCCAGAAGTCATTTCCGGTCACAGCATATCCGATCGCAAGCGGAATCAGGGATACGAGACCCGCGAGTGGTCCACCGTACGCGAGAATCGCTTCTTGTTTTGGCGTTCGAAATGTATCCTTGATGCCGATGACGGCTCCCATGAACGGTACGAAAATCGCAGGACCGGTCTTAAAACCGAGTCGTTTAGCGGCGAGTAGATGTCCCATCTCATGAATGAATAGGAGATAAAGCAATCCGACCCCGAACCAAACACCGAATATTTGAGCGTAAAAGAGAAGAGAGATTCCGAACGAAATCAGAGTGCCTCCGAACTTTGAAAATTTCAATAAGGCAAGGATGACCTTTCCTTTCGTCAAGAGAAAGGCGCCGGCAACAGCAAGTCCACCCCAACGTTTTTTAGCCATCGTGAAGTTCCTTCTTTCATCATGTGACGTTCTTCCTTAAGTGTACGACACAATTGTAGAAAAAGTTTCATTCAGACTGCTCGGGGATTAAATAGAAACAACTGCCATCTGGTTGACGGGCTTCACTACCGACCTTAAAATGATGTGTCGTCGCAAGTGCAGCAGCAATCGACAATCCGAGTCCACTTCCTGAACGATCGCGTGCTGCATCAAGTCGGTAAAACCGGTCGAATAACCGAGCGCGTTCTTCGTCCGTTAAAGACGTTCCCCGATCAAGGACAGCCAGACGTTCTTTGCGCAGGTGCAATTCTGGTGAAGTAGCATACTTCAGGACATTATCGATATAGATCGTCAAGATACGTAACACCGCTTCGCGATTTGCCCGAATCGTTCCGGAGGCATCAACAGGAATGATCGTCCCTGTCGCGTGATACATCCGATCAGCGAGTTCGCTTCCAAGCTCTGCTAAGTCAATCACTTCGACAGACGTTTCCTCGTAACCGAGACGAGACAATTCGAGCATAGGCTCAATCAAGGTCGTCCGCATCGCATGTGTTTCCTGCAAGATATGTTCAATCGATTCATCGAGTACGTCGGGCTTCGTTTTGCCCCAGCGTTTCAATAATTGAGTGTATCCCTCAATGACGGTCAAGGGTGTCTTCATCTCATGCGAGACATCGGCGACGAACTGCCGTTGTTGTTCCATCGTTTGATCGACACGCCCAATCATCTGATTGAAGACGCGACCGAGGCGACCGATCTCATCATCACGTTCGGTCTGCACGGTCTCAAGCGTTCCAGAAGACGAGATCCGTTGCATCGTATCATTTAGTTGCCTGAGCGGGCGGAGCGTCTGATACGCAATCCAGAAGCTACTGATGAACGCGATGACGATTCCAACGACCAACACGATGGTGAAGGTCAAAACAAGTGTCGAGACCGTATCATCGACGCTCTCATCTTCGAACAGATAGGCTTGATCCTGATAGACGATGCCGAACCAATCGCCAGACTTAAAAGGTTCGTTCGAACGCGGGATACCGGGGAGGTCATTTGCTTGTACGTCTCCGTTAACAGTAGAGGAGTCGTCGCCATCTTCATCGTTTGAGATGACCCAGCGTCCATTTTCGTTCGATAAGACGACAGCATCCTCATGAAGCGTCAGCAATGTCCGGACCGATGAATCATCTTCCATCAATTCCTCTGCCTGTTCCAGTTGGGTATAACGCGATTCAATTAAATGATTTTGGACGACGAGTGTCACGACGATGAACGAAAGGAATAACAAGAGTGTCGTAAAGGCGGTGACGGATAAAGCAAGCTTCGTTCGAAGCTTCATGGGATCGCCTCCCGTAGCACATAACCAACCCCACGAACGGTCTGAATCAAAGCTGGAGGGTGGGCATCGACTTTTTTGCGAAGATAACGGATGTAGACGTCGACGATGTTCGTCTCGCCGAAGTAATCGTACCCCCAGACGCGATTTAGGATTTGTTCACGTGTCAGGACATGTTCCTTGTTTTCTAGTAAATATGTCAGAAGTTCGAACTCACGTGGTGTCAAATCGAGTCGCCCTTCATTGCGAAATGCTTCATGTCGATCAAGATTGAGTACAAGATCGGCGAATTGTAACGTGCGCGGTGCGTTATTAGTTGAAGTCGGAGTGCGTAATAACGCTCGGATCCGAGCAAGGAGTTCCTCCATCTCGAACGGTTTCGTCACATAATCATTCGCACCAAGATCGAGTCCCGCGACTTTATCGTACACTTCTCCACGTGCTGTTAGCATAATGACGGGGACGTGAATACCTTTTCCACGGAGCCTGCGCAACACCTCGAAGCCGCTCAGCTCCGGCATCATCACGTCGAGTAAGACGAGATCAACCGAATGCTCAGCGGCAACGAGACCATCTTTTCCGTTGGGGGCGACTCGTGTCGCGTACCCGGCATATTGGAGTTCGAGTTCAAGGAGCCGTGCGATTTTCGCGTCGTCCTCAACGATTAAGATGGTGGTTGACATAAACATCCTCCTTTAATGATCATTCATCGATTTCTGTCACTTCGTCTGATGCGTTCAACTCAAGTTTGACGGAACTACCAACTCGGACGTCATCATCTTGTTCCATGTTTGATGCACGAGAGTACGATTTTTGGGCACCATTCTGTTCGATGATGATTTCTTGATTCGTTACTTTAGAGAGTGTACCGCGGATTTCTTGCTCCCGTGCATCGTCACCGTCTTCATCGCGTACATCATTACGATTTTCGTCATCATCTTCCCGATCAAGCTCACGGACTTGACCATCTGCATTCAATTCGATTTTTACGGTATCCCCAGATTTCGCAGCGTCAAGTTCCGCACGATCCGCCATCGCGTAGATCGTCTCTTGTCCATCTTGTTCGAGTGTCAATTCACTTTGTGATAGGGCACGAAGGATACCGTATCGTTCATTCGCATCGTCCGATGAATCATTTGAGCGATTGCCATCGTCCTCTCGGTCATTGCGATCATCTGGATCTTCTCGCTCAAGTTCCGTGATTTGCTGATTCGCATTCAGATCGATTTTGACCCAATCCTCTTTTTGCACGGCTTCACGTTCTACTGACGAAGCAAAGTCATACGTCTGAGCGTCACCGTTAACGTCGATCGTCATCGAACGATCTGATAGTTTCTGCAATTTGCCTTCGATTTCTTGATCGTCACGCATTGAAGCAGGAAGCTTTTGCTCGACTTGGCGCGAAGCAGCTTCGACTTTTTGCTCTGCCTGCTGTGAAGTGGTGACCGTCGAGTTGACGAGAGAGTGTCCTGGGCCTGTGAAGAGTAGGAACGCACCAGCTCCTGTTAAGACTGTACCCGTTACGGCAAGTGTAGCGATTCCTTTTTTGAAACGTTTATTTCCTTTATCTGTTCGTTTTTCAGTCATGATGATGTCCTCCCTTAAGTAGTGGCTGTTGTTCTTATACATAGAATAACCAGACCACGTGAAAGGAAGCTGAGGAACAGATTAGAATTTGATGAGAATTAGATCGTCTTGATGATCCGAGCTGGATTTCCACCAACGACGCTGTTTGCCGGGACATCCTTGACGACGACACTACCTGAGGCAATAACTGCATTATCTCCGATCGTCACACCGGGATTGATGACCGCGCGTCCACCGATCCAGACATTGTTCCCGATGACGACCGGTTTTCCTAATTCATAACCGCTATTGCGCTCGACAGGATCGAGTGGATGGGTCGCGGTATAGATATGTACTCCTGGAGCAAACATGCAGTTGTCGCCGATCGTAATCGGACAAATATCGAGCAAGACACAGTCATAGTTGGCATAAAAACGAGCCCCTAACGTAATGTTGTAGCCATAATCACATTTAAAGGTCGGTTCGATGTAAAAGTCGGCTTGCTCCGTCTGAAATAATTGTTGCAAAAGCATCTTTCGCTTGGCACGATCATGGACACTCAATTGATTAAACTCATAGCAGAGCGATTGTGCCCGGATGCGGTCGGCAACGAGTTCCGGATCTTGTGCTAAATAGAGTTCCCCTTTAATCATCTTTTCTTTTTCAGTCATCTGATTCACTCCTTCATCGTTATTACTTTCATTAGACTAAATGGCACCGGGTGATGCAACTGATATCCCGTTAAGACACGCGAAAACAGGATAGCCGAAGCTACCCTGTCGAGATTCGATCCTTATGCTAACTCGATTCCACCTGTGACACCATAGATTTGCGCTGTGACATAGCTTGCAGCGTCTGAAGCAAGGAAGACATAGACATCAGACAGTTCGACCGGTTGACCACTTCGTTTCAGTGGTGTTTCCTGCCCGAACTCTGGAATGTTCTCGCTTGGCTGACCACCCGAGATTTGAAGCGGTGTCCAAATCGGACCAGGTGCGACGGAGTTGACACGGATTCCTTTTGGCGCGACTTGTTTAGCGAGTCCACGCGTGAAACCGTTGATGGCAAACTTCGTCGAAGCGTAATCCAAGAGATTCGCGCTTGGATTATATCCTTGGACAGATGTCGTCGTGATAATCGAAGCGCCTTCCTTTAAGAGTGGCAAGGCTGCCTTGACGACCCAGAAGAGGGAGAAGACGTTGATTTCGTATGTCTTGCGTAATTGCTCCGTCGAAAGGTCGAGAATGTTTTCGACAGCTTGTTGTTTACCCGCGACAAGTGCCAAAATGTCGAGTCCACCGAGTGATTCATGTGCTTCTTTGACGAGTTGTCCACAGAACGCTTCATCACTTAAATCACCAGGTAAGAGATATGCTTTTTGTCCCGCTGCTTCAACGAGTGCTTTGACCTCTTCAGCATCCTGTTGTTCTTCCGGTAAGTAGTTAAGGACGATATCAGCCCCTTCACGTGCGTAGGCGATTGCTGCTGCTCGGCCGATGCCGGAGTCGCCACCCGTAATCAGTGCTTTTTTGCCGATCAATTTGCCAGAACCTTTATAACTTTCTTCTCCACAATCGGGAACAGGTTCCATTTTTGCTTGAACCGCTGGAGCGTCCTGATATTGTTTTGGGAAATCGTCATTGAAGTATTGTGTTAACGGATTTTTCGATGCAGCCATGTAAACATTCCCCCTGAAAGTTGGTTTTGATATAGGTTGTATGTTCCCTCAACAGGTCGGATTAAACGTTTTTGATGGTAGTAAATTTGGAAATTGATGGTTTACACTCGAAAAAGAGGAGTGTGAAGAAGATGATTGCTGGACTGTATGAAGCTCATTTACCGGTCAAAGAGCTCGAACGATCGATTGTCTTTTACGAAGAGTTAGGTCTTGAATGTGCGTTCCGAAATGAACGCGTCGCTTTCTTTTGGATCGAGCACGGTAAGAGTTGGTTGGGGCTATGGAAAGCAGGTCAAGCTGAGTTACCGTATCATCCGTCGATTCGCCATGTTGCGTTTCGGATGGAGCATGAAAATATCGACAAAGCACAGGACTGGTTAAAGGAGAGAGGGATTGAAGTTCGATCAGCCTTCGGTGTAGCAGGAGCAAATCAACCGCTCGTTCTCGATAATCATCCACATGCGCACGCAGCAATCTACTTCGAGGATCCAGATGGTAATTCACTCGAATTGATCGCACCGTTACGCTTTGATATGGAGACGATGAACGGAACGATGTCGTATCAGGACTGGCAGCATCTTTATCAGATTGAAACGGAAAAATGAAGAGGTGACTGTAACGTTCAGTCATTGATTACGCATTCAAATCGCAAACTGCATGACGTGTTCTTTTATAGAAAACGGTTCGAAATGAACAAAAAGTGCAATCTTTCTCCTCATAATAGAGAAAAATTGCACTTAATCTATCTTGCAATAAATTTAGACACGAGCTGATTGGCGCTCGCTCATTGCTTGTAGAGCTGCTTGGTTTAGTAAGTTCCACGGTTTGTTGTAGTGCGGTTGGAAGAAGAAATCGACGAAAGCGAGCTCTTCAAGTGTCATGTCATTTTGAATCGCGACAGAAAGTGTGTTCATTGCCTGTGTCAAATCAACTTTTGAGATGATTTGTGCACCGACGACACGATGTGTTGCCGTCTCGAAGACGAGCTTCAATTGGACGTCTTCTGCTGTTGGCATGAACTCTGGACGATACGCATCTGTAACTGTCGTGCTGCTCACTTCAAGTCCGAACAAGGGTGCCGCTTCTTCTGTCAAACCAGTCGACGCGATGTTCAAATCATATAAGCGAAGACCAGATGTGCCTTGTGTTCCTTGGTAACGAATCTTTGGCGCGAGTAAGTTTTTTCCGATGAGCGTACCCATCCGGACAGCATTCGTTGCGAGTGGAATATAGGCATGTGTCCGAGCTGGGTTGTAATAGACGGCACAGCTGTCACCAGCAGCAAAAATGTTCGGGTTGCTCGTCCGCATATAATCGTCAACGATGATGGCACCGTTCGGTAACATATCGACTTGTCCTTTTAAGAGTTCCGTGCTTGGGCGGAAACCGACACAGAGAATGACGAGATCCGTTTCAAATGTGCCTTTATCTGTAACGACGTGTGTGACAGCACCGTTTTCTCCTTTGAAGCTTTGGACGGTTTGTCCAAGTTCAAGACGAATGCCGCGATCTGTTAATTCGCGTTCAATGACGTCAGTGAACGAGCGGTCGAGGTATTTGTTGAGAATGCGATCTGCACTGTCGATGAACGTAACATCTTTTCCGTAGGCTTCAAACGCTTCGACGAGTTCAGCACCGATATAGCCTGCACCAACGACCGTGATCCGCTCTGCATCTGATGCTTTTTCGATGATTGTTTGAGCGTGGTGATAGTTTTTACAGAGCTCGATTTGGTTCAACTCAATACCAGGAAGCATTGGAATGATTGGCCAAGATCCAGTCGTCATGATGAGTTTATCGTACGTATCGTGAACGACTTCACCAGTCATGAGGTTTTTCGCAACGATCGTCTGACGTTCACTATCGATTTCAAGTACATCATGTTTCAGACGCATCTCGGCTCCGAGCTCAGCAAGTTCACTTGGTGACGAGTAAAATAGCGATTCCGCGTGCTTGACGACACCACCGACGTGAAGTGCGATCCCACAAGAGAGAAACGATACATTGTCATTCCGCTCATAAACGGTGATCTCGACATCTTGTTGTGAAGCGAGTTCTTTGACTGCTGCTGTTCCTGCGTGTGTACATCCGATGACTGCTACTTTCATGGGTAAAGTCTCCTTTGTGTTTTGTTTGTGATGTAAATCACATTCATTTGATATACTTAGTGTAATCCTTCACAAGTTCACTTTCAAGTAGTTTGTTCAACATTGAGCATAATCTTGTCTAAATTGTGAATGAGTGAGCAAAAGTGTTTGGATTATGTGAAGAATGCGTAAAACTGTTTTAGTTACTGAAATTCGGGTTATAATGAAAATAGATTTTTAATGAAGGGGTGGAAACCGATGGATACCGAGAGGACCAATCATCTATTCAGCTTACCTGATTTTTAGCAGTACCGGTCAAGACGAACAAGACGGTAATGGCTTATAAAAATCAGGGAGAGCGAAAATAGATGAATACCCAAACGGAACGTATAAAACCTCTCCCACGATGTAAATGGGAGAGGACAATAAAACATGAAACGAATCGCAACCATCTTAACCGGGACGCTGATCATGGCGTTCGGTTACTACACATTGAATGAACAGTTCGGATTAGCAGAAGGCGGCTTTATCGGATTATCGTTGCTCGGTCGATACTTTTTTGATATCAATCCTTCGATCTCGATGATCGTGTTCGATATTCCATTTTTCATTGGCGCTTTGTACTTCAAAGGAAAACGTTTCGTCAGCGAAGCGTTACTTTCAGCAGGTGCGTTATCACTCTTTTACGAGATGTGGCACCGACTCGATTTGTTCCACTTTCCAGAACAGGCTTGGCCAGCGACACTTATCGCAGCGATCGCTAGCGGAATCGTGACCGGATATGGTCTCGGACTTGTTTTGAAAAGTGGAGCAGCGACAGGTGGAGACGATCTACTGTCGATGGGGCTCAGTAAACTGACAGGTCTATCGATCGGGACGATTTTGTTCGGACTCGACGCCATCGTGTTAGTGATTTCACTTGTTTATCTGCCACTTAGCTTGACGTTATACACATTACTGGCCGTAGCGATCGCCGGTCGTGTTGTTGCTGTCATGACACGGGAGCCTATCATCGTACCGGCACCTGTCGTAAAGAGAGTGACGCAGTAAAACGGAGAATATCTAAAAAAATTATGTATCGGATTCGACATCGTCGAGTCCGATTTTTCAGGTTCATTAATTAGAAAATAAGTTCAAAGGAGAACGATTAGATGATTCGACAAGCACATGCTTCTGAAGCACAACAGATTGCCCCGTTGATTGAGCAAGCGATTCATGAGATTGCTGAGACATTGACGGGAACGACAGAAAAAGAAGAGGTTCTAGAAAGGCTCGCTTATTTCGTTTCCCAAACCGGAAACCGGCTCAGTCATGAGAACATCCTCGTGAAAATCATCAAGGACGAAGTAGCGGGCATCGTGATCGCTTATGCCGGAACAGAGGCGAAACAACTCGACGAACCAATTAAAGAACAATTGAAACAGTGGACAGGTCAAGACGTCCAGATCGACGTCGAGACGGAAGGACCGGTCTATTACCTGGATACCTTATCAGTGGATGCGCGTCATGGTGGAAAAGGAATTGGTACGGAACTGTTGCAGGCAGCAGCGGAAGTAGGCGAGAAACAGGGACTACAAGCGTTTACGTTAAACGCTGATCAAACGAACGTTGGAGCGCAACGACTGTATCGCCGTCTTGGCTTTAAACCGGTCCGGACGATTGAAATTAGTGGCGGTACCTTTGATTATATGGAACGTCATTACGATATACAGCAATGAAAAAACCATGTCGATCTCCACAGTGTCATTCGGGAATCGACATGGTTTTTATAGTCATGCCATCATGGCATCGTTAGTTGATACAAATCGCTTGCGCGTCTTCTGATTCGTATCGGACATCACTCGTAAAGCGGAAGCTTGGTGTAGACATGAAGAGGTTCACCTTAGCACTCCGTTTTCATAACATTTTTGCTTAGTTAAATGGTTTGAGTGCGTCCGTAATCCGTTCACCTATCATTTTGGCCTTGACGTCACCTTTTTCAACGAGCGCGAACCATTCGTTCGCATCTTTAGTGATTTGCGCTACTTTTTCTTTACCGAGACGGTTTTCAAGCGTGGGTTTCATCGCAACGATGAACAGGTTAGCTTCCATTGCTTTTGCCCGTGCTGTATCGATGTCTTTCTTCTCGATTGCTTCTTGTGTTTCTTCATAAGATTCGTCGACTTTTTCCGTCAACGCTTGTGCGAATAATCCTTCGATTTCTTTGTAAGAAACGTCAGCTGGCTTTGTCTTCGAGAAGTCATAACGTTCTTTTAGTATTTTGACAGTCTCTTCCTCGCCATCCGCTAAAGATTTTTCAATTGCAAGGAGGGAAGCATATCCTTCTGCTTGCCCTACCTGTAATTCTTTTTCGTCCGTCCCGCTTTTGACACCATCCTCGATTTTTTGAGCATAATTGAGTGCAGCCAAGTAGAACGAACGATAAATCGATTTATCCGTCACTTGTTTCGCGACATTGAAGTCACCGATTTTTTTAGTATCAATGGCTTCTTGCTGAGCAGATAGACCAGAAGTAATTGCTTGAGCAATCGCGTCTTCATTTTTGAAATCGTAGCTTACGTCGCACTTTTTCGCTGTCGGGATGAAAACGGTCTTTGCCATTGCTTCGACATCTTTGAGTGCTTCTGTTGCAGCTTCCGGTTTACCCGCAACGAGTGCTTCTTCAGCTTTTGCTTGAGTTGCCTTTTGTAATTGATAGAAATAGGATTGTAGACCTTTATCGACGAGTTGACGTGCGATGTTCTGATCGAGATTCTTCGCTTCAACATCTATTAAAGCGGATTGAATGACTTGGTCGATTTCTGGTGCTACCGTTTTGACACCACCTTTTAGTTTTGCTTCATAACTCGTCTTGACCATCTTCCAATCCATTGCTTGTCCGTCTTTCGCTTTGTCGAGTTCTGCTTTGATCGAGCTGTAGATCGTCAATTCATCTATCAATGTCGTTGCAGCGATTCCAGCATCCGCTGATTTCGTTTCTGTCGACTGCTCTTTTTTCGGTACAGTCGTATCGGTTTCGTTCGAACCGCAGGCAGCTAAGATGCCAGCTAACATAAAGATTGAAGCTACTTTTATGCGCTTTTTCATAATCGTGACCTCCTACAAAAGTGATAAGAAGTTTCTATCATGTAGTTGTTTTCAGAAATCTGAACGTAAGGAGAATAATTCATATTTTTAATTGAACTTAAATAAAAAACGGCTTTGGAATAAGAATCCAAAGCCGTCCAAAATCAAAAATCAGAACTGTTCATACAGTTTTGTCAAATACGTATAGACTTCGTCCGATGCTTGGAACATCATGACAGAATGTCCGAAGATCGCTGCTGGATTGAAGCCGTGATCCAGATCAATTGTCGATGCGATCGTGACATCACGGTCGCTATCGAGAACGACGCGGAAGTATTTGAACTCTTGGTTGAAATCGTTAATGGCATTAAGAATCGGAAGATCCTCGACACCGTCTGGTACGTGTGTCACCGTACGAGCGAACAATTCGACATCTGTCGTCGTCTTACTGAAGACGATCATCATCATCGGTTCTGCTCCTGCAGGTGTTTTTTCTTGTGTCATGAAGAAGACGTGTGTCTCATTCTCACGCGCTTCCATTGGAATGCCTTTTTCAACGAGGAAAGCTTGGAAAGCTTCTAAGTGTTGTTGCTGTTGTGGCGCGATTCCTTGTTCGTTTGTTTCGGGTTGACGATCTTGGTGAATCGGTGTCACTTTATTGTTCTCGTTTGATTCGTTCGAGTTACGTTCCTGGTCCATTGCAAAATCCCCCTTTATATACTATAGATTTAGTTTCAAGCATTTCAGAAGGAAATGCAACTAATGTCCGTTCAGATAGGAAGAAAATACAAAACGAATGGGATATGTCATATCTGTGAAGCCGCAAGCAACTGACTTGAAAATACATACCTAACAGGGTATATTGAGTGGCAGATAGTACTTCAAGGAGGAATCATTTAGATGAAAACGATCATCGTAGGTGGCGTCGCAGGTGGCGCAACGGCAGCGGCACGACTACGCCGGATTGACGAAACGGCAGAAATCATTTTGCTCGAGCGCGGAAAAGAGATCTCGTTCGCGAACTGCGGACTGCCTTACTATATTGGAGATGTCATTAAAGATCGCAATAAATTACTTGTCCAAACGCCAGAGGGGATGCATGCACGATTTAATTTAGACGTCCGTAACTTGTCGGAAGCGATTCGGATCAACCGTGAAGCGAAGACTGTCACGATCCGTAACGTTGACACAGGTGAAGAATACGATGAATCGTACGATCATCTGATTCTTTCTCCAGGTGCAAAACCAATTCGTCCGAACATTAAAGGACTGAGTGATGCAACAAATGTCTTTACGTTACGGAACATTCCGGATACGGACCGGATGCGAGAATACGTCGATACGACACGTCCGGAACGGGCAGTCGTCATCGGTGGAGGATTCATCGGTCTCGAGATGGCAGAAAATCTTGTCGAACGTGGGGCACACGTTACCCTCGTTGAAATGGCAAACCAAGTCATGGCTCCGATCGACCCGGAAATGGCAGCGATCGTTCATGAACATCTTCGGGCAAAAGGCGTCGAGCTGATTCTAGAAGATGGCGTCGCTCGTTTTGAAAAAGCAGGTCGTCGTGTCGTCTTGACAAGTGGACGCGTGATTGAGACAGAGATGAACATCTTATCAATCGGTGTCGCACCGGAGAGCACGCTCGCAGCAGATGCTGGTTTAACGCTTGGAATCAAACAGACGATTCAAGTCGACAATCAACTGCGGACATCCGATCCGTCGATTTTTGCGATTGGTGACGCGATCGAAGTTAAGGATTTTATCACGAAGGAAGCGACACATGTGCCGCTCGCATGGCCTGCGAACCGTCAAGGGCGTCTCGTCGCCGACATCATTGCCGGGCGCGATGTCCGGTACAGTGGAACGCTCGGTACAGCAGTAGCGAAAGTCTTCGATTTGACAGTCGCTTCTACCGGTAACAACGAAAAACGATTGCGTCAGCTCGGTATGCGTTATGAAGCGATTCACCTCCATCCGGGATCCCATGCGGGTTACTATCCAGGGGCGAGTCCCATTTCGATGAAGCTGTTATTTGATCCGATCGAAGGAACGATCTACGGAGCGCAGGCAATCGGCATGACAGGTGTCGAGAAACGAATCGATGTCCTCGCGACAGCGATTAAAGGTGGATTGACAGTGCTTGATCTACCAGATCTTGAACTATCATATGCACCGCCGTATAGTTCAGCAAAAGATCCGGTCAATATGGCAGGATATATTGCGTCGAACATCGTGCTTGGTGACAGTGCGAACGTTCATTGGCACGAAATCGATAAAATCGTCGCAAACGGAGGTTTGTTACTCGATGTCCGTGAACCATCGGAAAACGAGTTAGGCGCGATTCCGGGATCAGTCAATATCTCGTTACCGACGTTACGTGAGAAGTTGACTGATCTGCCGAAGGATCAAACGATCTATGTGACATGCCAAGTCGGATTACGTGGATATGTTGCAAGTCAACTGTTGCAACAACACGGTTATGATGTGAAAAACTTAAGCGGCGGATACAAAACATGGTCGGTCGTGCATCGTGATCAAGAAGCACGAAGCCAAGCGAAGGAGGAGACTGCTGTGACGGTAACGAAACGTGAGCCAACAACGAAGACTTCACCAGAACAAGTGGCGCTGCTCGATACGTGCGGTTTACAGTGCCCAGGTCCAATTTTAGAGCTGAAAACAAAAATCGATCAGATGACGGACGGCGAGCAAATTTTTGTCAAAGCGTCGGATCCGGGATTTTTACCGGACGTTCAAGCATGGGCGAAAAAACTAGGACACACAGTCCATTCAGCGGAGATGAATCAAGGGGTCGTTGAGGTCTTGCTTGAAAAAGGGCAAGGGGAGACACCTGCTGCAACACCGGTTCAAGTCAATCCGGCAGATGATGCGACGATGGTCGTCTTTAGTGGTGATCTGGATAAAGCACTTGCATCTTTCGTCATCGCACAAGGTGCACAAGCAATGGGGAAGCAAGTGACGATGTTCTTTACGTTCTGGGGCTTGAACATCATTCGAAAACCGGATGCACCGGCAGTCGAGAAAGCCGCTATTGAGCGGATGATGGGGATGATGATGCCGAAACACGCCGGGGAACTGCCACTCTCAAACATGAATATGGCAGGTGCTGGTCAAAAAATGATGAAAAAAGTCATGAAGGATAAACAAGTCGATGCACTCGAGACGATGATGGCAAAAGCGCAAGCGGCGGGTGTCCGCATGATTGCCTGCACGATGTCGATGGATATCATGGGCATTAAGAAAGAAGAACTCCTCGACGGCATTGATTACGGTGGTGTCGCGAGTTATCTCGGCGCAACAGATGGTGCTAATCTGAATCTGTTCATCTAATAAAAGAATTAACTATGTGAACGTGTTAAACCTGACATCTGATGTGAGGTTTAACACGTTTTTTATGTTCTGAGTTATAAGTGAGTTTGATTTTTCAAAAAAAATTGCGTATGATAAATCACATGTGAAAAAAACTTACATAGAAATAGAGAGAAAAGATGAATGAAAGTGAGGAGATTCGATGGAAAAAGAAGTGATGAAATTAGTAAATCGAGCAAATGATTACTTATGGACGAACGTATTAATTGTTTTACTCGTTGGACTAGGCATTTATTTTACATTCCGGATGCGGTTCGTTCAATTTCGAATGATCCCGGAGATGTTACGCTTACTGTTCCAAGGAACGGATAAAGGGAAAGATGGCGTATCGCCATTCCAAGCATTTGCGATCAGTACGGCAGCACGTGTCGGTACTGGTAATATCGCAGGTGTCGCGGCAGCAATCGCACTCGGTGGACCAGGAGCGGTCTTCTGGATGTGGTTAATCGCCTTGATCGGATCGGCATCGGCATTCGTTGAAAGTACACTCGCTCAAATTTATAAAGTGCGTGATGATAAGGCGTGGCGTGGGGGCCCTGCCTATTATATGGAGAAAGCACTCGGTCAACGTTGGTTAGGAATCTTATTTAGTGTCTTGATTACGATCTCATTCGGATTTGTCTTCAATTCCGTTCAATCGAATACGATCTCGCTTTCTCTTCAAAATCAATATGGCTTTGATGAGACATGGATTACGGTCGGACTGGTCGTGCTGACGGCACTCGTCATCTTTGGTGGCGTCCGTAGCATTGCAACCGTCGCGTCGTTCCTCGTACCGATCATGGCCGGTGGTTATATCCTGATCGCGCTCTATATCATGGCGACGAATCTTGAAGTACTGCCAAGTATTTTTAAATTGATCTTCCAAGAAGGTCTATTCGAATTCAAGACACTCGCAGGTGGTGCAGTAGGTGCAGCACTCTTGAACGGGATTCGCCGTGGTTTGTTCTCGAACGAAGCCGGTATGGGTTCAGCACCGAACGCGGCGGCAACAGCGGAAGTCTCTCACCCGGTTAAACAAGGGTTGATTCAATCGTTTGCGGTCTTCGTTGATACGTTGATGGTCTGTTCGGCGACAGCGATGATTGTTCTCGTCAGTGGTGTTCCGACAAAAGATGCGGATGGAGATGCCTTAGCCGGTATTGACTTAGCGCAAGGGGCACTTGCGTCACAAGTTGGATCATTTGCGACAGGATTCATGGCACTTGCCATCTTCCTCTTTGCCTTTAGTTCTGTCGTTGGAAACTACTATTACGGTGAATCGAACATCACGTTCATCCGTGACAATAAACAGGTCATGATGGCATACCGCGTACTCGTCCTCGTCATGATCGTCTTCGGTTCACTTGTCAATTCGGCTAGTCTCGTTTGGGCTTTAGCGGACATCTGTATGGGACTGATGGCAATCGTCAATCTGTATGCGATTTTCCGCCTCGCAAAAATCGCGAAGCTTGCGCTCGATGATTACGTGACACAACGAAAAGCAGGAAAAGAGCCGCGTTTCTATGCGGACTCGATTCCGAACTTGCCAGGCAAACATACGCTTGAAGCATGGCATGGGTCAGAAGAAGACGAAAAAGCGATCTAAGAAAAGGGAGTCAGAGAAATCTGGCTCTTTTTTTGTATAGAACGAATTTAAAAAGGGAATACAGAGTACAGAAGGGAGGGGGAGAATGGAAAACGTACATTTCGTTCGCGTCACGGATGCGGTCTGGGAGTCGTTCGGAAACGATCCCCACATCATCATGGACTGGATATTATTCATTCATGAGACACAACCCGACCATGAACAATTGTTTGCCCTCGAACAAACGAATGCCATCTACCATTTGATGAATCAAATCGATATCTATATTGATCAAGACACACATTACAACCTGGGACGAGCGATCGTTGGCGAAGAATTAATCGTTAATGAAGAGAAAGCGGCGATCGTCGGGATTCTTCCTTTACCGCTTCTGATCATTTCCGCTGAAGTGATGCGGAACTTTGATCAGCGGGCACTCGCTTCGATTCATGATGAAGCTGGAATACCGGGCGAATTCGAATATGTCTGGGAGCAGTTCGCCGATCTGCGTGCCTATTTTCAAAAGGCAGAAGAAGCGGAAGATACGATTTTGATTTATTACGTATGACTAGTATCATCTATAAAAAAGAGACCCGCTTCCAAGTCGTCGACTGGAAACGGGTCTCTCGTCGTTTAGATGAAGCAAGACGTCTTCACATGGAAGCCGTTCTTTTTTTACGATAACCTTTAGATTAAAAATCGATTTCGTCTGGATCCGGTCCGAGGCGGACATCCGTTGCCAGACGATCAATTCTCTCAAGATCATCGGCATCGAGTTGGAAATCAAAGACGTCGAAGTTTTCCGCAATGCGTGCTGGAGTAACAGATTTTGGAAGAGCAACGATACCGTTGTCGAGGTGCCAGCGCAAGACGACTTGTGAAGGTGTCTTACCATGCTTCTCTGCGATTTCCTTGAAATCATTGATTTCAAGGAATTTCCCTTGCATGAGTGGACTCCATGCTTCGACTTGGATGTTGTGATCTTGCAAGTATTCGTGCAGTTCGTGTTGCGGCAATTGTGGATGCAATTCGACTTGGTTGATCATTGGTGCCATCAAGCCCTCTTCTGCCAATGTATCGAGGTGATGTTCCTTGAAGTTCGAGACACCGATCGCTTTGATCTTGCCTGCTTCATACAGTTCAACCATTGCTTTCCACGCTTCGATATAGCCTTCGACTGGCCAGTGGATCAGGTAGAGGTCAAGGTAGTCTGTTTCGAGACGTTCGAGCGATTCTGCGAATGCTTCCTTCGTCCGACCGGCACGAATATCATCGTTCCAGACTTTCGACGTTAAGAAGAGATCCTCACGTTTCACGCCGCTTTCTTTGATTCCTTTTGCGACACCGCGCTCGTTTTTATAGACAGCAGCTGTATCGATATGACGATAGCCGACACGTAGTGCTTCAGCAACAGCAGCGGGTGCTTCTGTTTCTTCGTCTACTTGCCAGACACCGAATCCGATTTGGGGAATCGTAATACCGTTTGAAAGTTTTGCGTATTGCATGTGTTACTCCTCCTCATAAAACGTAGTTTAGATTTGCTCGTTTAGTTTAGCACGAACGAACAAAACCGTCCGTTTCCATGCTCATGGAGGAATAGAATGGGTTAAAATAAAAGAGAATTCATCACATCTGACTGTATGTCAGAAAGAGGGGGAGAAAGGATGGCTCAAAAGAATAAAAAGCTATCAAAGGGAGCTTGGCTTAGTATTAGTGCCTTGTTGGTCACGCAAGCAGTTAGCCTATTTTTCAGTGCACGAAAATCAGGACGTAACCCGTGGGTATGGGGAGGCGCGGGACTCCTTCAGTTTCCACTTCCAGCAATCGCGTATTTGATTTTAGAACGACAAGCGAAGCAGAAAAAATAATGAAACAGGTCCGATCACCATGATCGGACCTGTCGTTGGTTAAGAAGAGATTTTTTCCTGTTGAGCAACGGATTTCTTCGGACGTGGGAAACCAAAGATGATGGCAATCGATCCACAGACGAAGAGCAGGAACGGATAGAACAGATACGGAATCAGTTCCGGTGAAGCCGTCTTCGTCAACTCTGCTGCGATCAAGAGTTGTGCCCCATACGGAATGATACCTTGAATCCCACAAGAGAAGATATCAAGAATACTCGCTGATTTCTTGCGATCGATTTCATACGTATCGGCGATTTCAGCCGCGAGTGGTCCAGCGACAAGAATCGAGATCGTATTGTTCGCCGTTGCGAGGTTCGTTGCACTGACGAGTGCCGCCATACTGAATTCGGCACCGCGACGCTGTGAAATCTTGCGCGTCAACGTCTCCTTCAAGTAGGCGATTCCACCGTTGAACGTAATCAAACTGACGAGACCACCCATGAGGAGCGTCAAGATTGAAATCTCTGCCATGCCCATCATTCCTTTTGACATCGAAAGGACGAACCCACTTAAACCGAAGCTACCGTCAATCATACCGATGATGCCAGTGAGCAATGTACCACCGACGAGAACGAGGATGACGTTAACACCAAATAGTGCAAGGACGATGACGGCGAGATATGGAATCAATTTGTAGAACTCGAATGCTTTAGCCGTTACCGCATCGCCAGAACCAGAAACGAATGCGAGTAAGATGACCGTCAAGATGGCAGCCGGGAGAACGATCATGAAGTTCGTTCGGAACTTATCACGCATGTTCGTTTTTTGCGTTCGAACGGCAGCGATCGTCGTATCTGAGATGAACGACAAGTTATCGCCGAACATCGAACCCCCAACGACTGACGCTGCTGCGATTGCGACGTTGATGCCTGTTGCTTCATGAATACCGAAGGCGATCGGTGCGAGTGCAGCAATCGTTCCAGTCGAAGTTCCCATTGCCATCGAGATGAAGGCAGCGATGACGAACAGACCGCTCATCAGGAGTGACGGAGGTAGGAACGTTAAGGCAGCATTGACGGTCGCATCAATGGCGCCGATTGCTTCTGCCGTTCCAGAGAACGTACCGGCTAATAAGAAGATGAAGACCATAATCATGATATCGGGATTTCCGGCACCGGTTGCGATTCGTTCAACCGTTTGATTAATCGATCCTTTCGTCGTGATTGCAGCAAAGATCAGCGCGATCAAAGCAGCGATAAGAATCGGGAATTTGTAAAAGTCGTCATAGAAGATGCCGGCTCCGATGAAGAGGACCAGAAATACGACGAGGGGAAGCAGTGCCCATTTGTTAGGCGTGATCATTTCATTCATTGTTGACACCTCGTTTCTCAAAGATACAAAAAAAGACCCCTTCGCAAGAAAGAAGGAGGTCTTTATGAAATAAAGACGCTCTTCTTATCTCTCAAGCTTTCGCTTGCTGGATTTGGCACAGTACGAATCAAATCGTCCGCTGCCGAAACATCATTGGGCCAGTCCCTCCGTTTCTCGCGATAAAAAGAAGTCATTCAATTGTTGTAAAACACGTTTCTTACCGTACCGCATTGAGTAACGCGTGTCAACTGTACTTTACTGAAGTGCCTGTTCTAACGTCTGGACGTTTTCTTCCATCAACTTAAAATACGAGCTGTTTTGCTGCGATTTCGTCACCGACTCGAGGTTATGGATCGTCACGGATTTAGCTCCGATTTCTTTTTGGATGACACGCGCAACCTTTGGTGAAACCGTTTCTTCGAACGCGACGTATTTCAAATCATGCATCCGCGCTTCTTTCACTAAAGCAGCCAGTTGCTTTTGTGAGGGTTCATCGGAAGGGGAAATTCCGGCGATTGGAAGCTGCGTGAAACCATATCGTTCGGCGAGGTAACCGTAAGCTGCATGTGTGACGAGAAGTTCTTTTTTTGATCCGTCAGCGACGGCTTGCTTGAACTCTTTATCGAGTGCGTCAGCCTGCTGATCGAACGCTTTCAAGTTTTTTTCGAATGTTGCTTTGTCTTTTGGTACTTCTTTTGATAAGGCGACTGTGATAGAACGTGCCATTGCTTTGGCGTTGACAGGATCAAGCCAGACGTGTGGATCGTATTTTCCATGATCGTGTCCTTCCTCTTCGTGCGCCTGCTCATCTTCTGTATGTCCCTCTTCTTCATGTGCGTGAAGCGTAGCATCCGATTCCAGCAAAGTGACATCCTTACTCGTCTCGATGAACCGGACGTCCGTGCCTTTTAGACTCTCTTGGATTTTTTTTGAATAGGGTTCAAGTGTCGTACCCGTCAAAAGGAAAAGGTCACCTTTGGCAATCTCAGTGAGTTGCTTTGACGTCGGTTCATAGGAGTGCGGATCTGCTCCAGGTGGGACGATCATCTTGACGTTGACTTGATTACCACCGATTTCACGGGCAATGGCAGCTGTTGCGAACGTCGATGTATAGATTTCCGTCTTTTTATCATCTGAAGTCGATGAATCGGTGTTTGATCCACAAGCTGCGAGGATACTTGCGCTCGCGAATGCGACCGTTAAAGCAGGAATGATTTTTTTCATTATATGTTACCTCCGTTATTAAAACGTAATTATTCCGATTTGGACTTTTTCACTATAGCGGAACGTTTGAGAAGCGTCAAGTACGAATACCGAGACGTTCGACTTCTTTTAAAACGGGGTAAAAGGATAATAAAGTGAAGGAATTGGTACGTCTTTTGGAGGTGATCAAGTGAAACGTGAAACTGCATGGCTAATGGGGGGAGCTGCACTACTAACGACGGCAGCTGCGGGAGCAAGTATCTGGAACAATTACGGTGCATTACTTCGATGGACTGAACCCGCCTTGCCAATCACAGAAAAACAACTCGCATCGCGGACACTCACTTACAAACAAGTGGGAGACCGTACCTTACAACTCGATCTCTATTATCCGCCGGGGGAAGGACCGTTTCCGGTCGCGATCTACGCGCACGGTGGCGCATTCGTTCGTGGAGAGCGCGAGGATCTGTTCTGTTTTAGCCCGATCGTTGATCGCCTGCTTGAACTTGGGGTTGCTGTTTGTAGTATCGATTATCGTCTGTTTGAAGAAGGCAGTTATTTTCCGGATAATCTCGAAGATGTACGGGATGCCTTATGCTTTTTGAACAAAGAAGCAGATGATCTTCGCATTTTAAGAGGACGGATGATGGTATGGGGAGACTCAGCCGGAGCTGCACTCATGCTGACGACGGCACTTGCCCCATCTGCTTTCGTTGGTGAGCGAGATGAACGACACATGCCATTGATTAGTGGTGTCATTGCCTTATATCCACCGACGAATTTTTTATTGTTTACTTTCATTCAGACCTGGATCGCTCACATTAAGTTTTATAAAGGTGGACGGGAAGAATGGCGCAAGCTCATGACCCACGTTTCACCTGTGACGCATCTCTCGTCAGACGCCCCACCGATCATGCTCCTGCATGGCAAAAAAGATCCAATCGTTCCGTTTTCCCAAGCTCTTCACTTCGTTGAAAAAGGAGCCGATGTCGGAGCTGATGTCCGTTTGTTTTCTTTTCCGAACGGTACCCACTCACTTGCTAGTTTTGCACAGACCGAAAATCCATTGAAAATTGAACGACTTCTCGAACGAATTGAACGCTTCACTTGTCAGGTGTTGTTATTGCCACCGCGACAACTTCCCGATGAAAAACATGATACAATCAGTCATATTTCTTGAATGAAGGAGACAGAGACATGACTGAAATTTGTTTAGTGCGACATGGTCAGACGGATTGGAACTTAAATGAACGAATCCAAGGAAGAGAAGATATCCCGTTGAATGCAACAGGAAAAAGACAAGCGGAACTCAGCGCCGCTTATCTAGCCAATGAAAAGTGGGATGTCTTGCTAGCGAGTCCGTTGTCCCGCGCTGTTGAAACAGCTGAAATCATCGGACGTGCGGTCGGATTGACGATCACAGCGACCGATGAACGACTCGTCGAGCGTGAATTTGGTGCCGCTTCCGGTGAACCGGTTGCGTCGATTTATGAAGCTGTTCAAGCGAACGATACGAAACGTGTTCCAGGTCTTGAAACGGAACAAGCGATTCAGGATCGCGTATTCGAAGCATTACAGGAAGTGACACGAACGTATGAGGGGAAACGAATCTTAATCGTCTGTCACTCGCATACGATCAAAGCAGCCTTATCGTCGATTGATGAGACATTCAGTTACCGGACACCTTTGAAAAATGCGTGTGCGAATTATATCCAATATACGGACCACTATACGATTGATCGAATCAATGTTGCGGATCACATTACGGACGAAGTCGAAAAACCTTAAGAAATCGGTGTTTCTGGATGTTCTGCTAGATACTGTTTAAATGTTTCTTTAGCGATACTCGTGATATGTGCACCGCGTTTTGAACGACGATCCTTGTATTCTTGGACGAGTTCCTCGCCAGCGAATCCATCCTCGACGACTTCACGTAAGATCGATTCGGATAAATCATTCTTCATCATGACCATCTTACCGGTGAAGACATAGGAGACGTGTTCGCTTAAGGCAGTCCGTTCAAGAGGCGTGACGATCATCGCGGCAGGGTCATTATCGGGTCGTGAGATCGTGATTTCAATCAAAGCACGTAAATGTTTTGTGAACAATTCATCGACGATCGGCTGATCGCTCGAAGGAACGACGATTTCTGCGACCCATTGTGCCGTTTGTTCGGTACTGACCGTTAGTCCGTCTTGAATGGCCACGGGAATCGTCGTATCACGTCCTGACTCGTCCATTAAAATGCGTAATGTGCATAATTTAAAGGTTTTCATGAAAAAATGCCCTCCCTTGATCGCTTACGATTTTTCTACAGTATACCGTGAGGAATGTGGGACGGGAAACTTTTCCTGACGAAATTCGTGTGAACTATGTTTAAATAAGACTAGATATTACTAACAGGAGGATCGTTCATTATGCCGCAAGTACTCATTGGAATATTAGGAATCCTGGGTATTGTCTTACTTGCCCACCATATCATCATGTATTGGCATGCTGAACCGACAGACCGCCCGACGCTTGCATATCGCATTGCGCTCCTGATTGCCTGTTTGCTACTCATTAGTGGAAGTGATCATTTAATCAGTATTTTTTACGCGGATTCCTTAGCAGAATTCGGTCAACGCATAACGTATATCGTCTTCATCGGAGGTGCGCTTGGTTTCGCATGGTACTTTCGTAAGAAGATGGAACAAGCGCCAACAGAAATGACACCTGTCGGAAACGAAGCAGGATTAACATGAGAAAAGCGCCGTTCATCCTGAGGGAGGAAGAACGGCGCTTGTTTGTGCGTCTTATTTTAAACCACTCGCGAGTCGTGTTTCCCGAATCATGTCGAGTTTGAGTTTCCAGAGACGGTCACTGAATGTGACGGCATAGATCTCTGGCAAACGGAGACGTTTGTACTCCTCCCAAAGACGACCAATCTGCGTTTCATGGAAGTGACGGATCTCTTCGATCGTTGGAACTGTATAGATTAACTCTCCATCTTTGAAGATCGGTTCAAGCAAACGTTCGACCTTGAACTGCTCCACACGGTTACGGAACGATGGGTCCCGGACGTCGATGAGATCGACGGCTTCAAGTGTCGATGGATCCTCATCCATCAACGTCACGTAATCCCCTTTAAACTTATCCGTCACCGGATCGATGATGCGATAGACTTCCTTGATGTGTGGTGTCGTCGTCTTGGCTTTTGACGAGGACACTTTGATGACAGGCGTGAGTTCGCCGTCTACTTCACGTGCGACCAGTTTATAGACCATTCCGAGAGCGGGTTGCTCGTAAGCTGTAATACCACGTGTTCCGACGAGGAACGTATTCGCTTGGGCGCCTTGGATGCGCAAATCTTGGATGACGTACTCATCGAGATCCCCTGACAAGACGATGTCGACTTCTGGGAAGCCGGCTTCGTCAAGCATGTTACGAGCACGTTTTGACAAATAAGATAAGTCACCAGAATCGATTCGGATTCCGCGCAGTTTATGTCCTTTGGCTTGGAGTTCCTTTGCGACCGTAATGGCATTCGGCAGACCACTCTTGAGTGTGTCATACGTATCGACGAGTAACGTCGATTGATCCGGATAGTGAGAAGCAAATGTCCGGAATGCTGTTAGTTCATCATCATGGAATTGAATGTCGGCATGTTCCATCGTTCCGCCACATGGGATTCCGAAATCGCGTCCTGCTGAAGCAAGACTCGTGACGTCAAAACCAGCGAGGTACGAAGCACGCGTTCCGAAGTAAGCAGCATCGATGCCTTGCGCACGTCGGGCACCGGCTTCAAGAAACTTCGCACGGGGGGCCGATTGACGAATGCGTGCGTATTTCGTCGCGATGAGTGATTCATGGTTCGCGATGTTCAAAATCGCGGTCTGTAAGAGTTTCGCTTCAAAAATTCGTGCCTCGATCCGAATCAATGGTTCGTTCGGGAAGACGATCTCACCTTCTTTGACACTGGAAATCGAACCGTTGAACTTGAATTGACGCAGTTCATCCTTGAATTCATCTGGGAAGCCGATCATCTCTTGCAAGTACGTGATGTCTTCTTCCGTGAAACGGAGTGTTTGAATGTACTCGATGATGTTCTCAAGACCCGCAAAGACGACATACCCTCCTGCAAACGGATTCGAACGGTAGTAGACATCGAAGACGGCACGTTCATTGTGACGTCCTTCTTTCCAGTAGATATACATCCACCGTGGTAAGTATAGATCGGTATGGAGTGCAAGATTACGTTGTAACATAACGGACAAATCCCTTCTTATTCGCCGACGACTTCTGCGCCGATCGATTGTTTAAAGTGTGTAAGCGCCCAGTCGTGACCCGTCGCGTTAAAGCTTGCGACCGCATCGGCATGGACGACGATATGATATCCGAGATTGTAGGCATCAACAGCTGTATGAAGGACACAGATGTCCGTACAGACGCCAACGAGGTGGACTTCGCGGATACCACGTTCACGCAAGCGTAAATCAAGGTCCGTCCCGGCGAACGCACTGTAACGCGTCTTATCAATGATGTGATCAGCGACACGTGCCATGGCTGCGACTTTCCCAAACAAATCACGTCCATGTGTTCCGCGAATATTATGCGGCGGGAAAAGGACAGTTTCCGGATGGAACGTATCACCTTCCTCATGAATATCGTTGGCAATGACGACGTAGTCCTCTGTTGAAAATTCCTCCATCAATGTAGCGATCCGGTCTTCAATCGCCTGTCCTGGTTTTCCACAAGTCAGCTTCCCTTCGTCAGCAACGAAGTCGATCGTGTAATCAATGACAATCAGAGCGCGCATGTGCGTGAGCCCCTTTCGGTTTTGAATTAGTGTTCTCTTTCACATTGTACTCTATCTCACATAGAAGGCGAAAGGAAGAAATCGGATACAAACAGGTATAGAGAAGTAATAGAATGGGGTATAAAGTATAGGACGAAAATGATAGTAGAGGAGGAGAAAGGGATGGCTAGGTTGAATGAGTATGAAGTGGAAGAGCGTCTTGAACGATTGCAGGATTGGAGTATCGTCGATGATGAAATCGTCCGAACGTATACACTTCCATCGTTTCCTGCTGCACTGGATTTCGTACAGGAAGTCGGGAGTATCGCCGAAAACTTGAATCATCATCCACGGATCGTGATTGACTATAAAAACGTCACACTTGCGGCGACGACTCATGATGAAAATGGATTGACGGAAAAAGACTTTCAACTTGCGGAGGCCTGTGATGCCATCTAAACTTTCGATCACATTCGGTAGCGGTTCGTTTGTTGAACAAATTCGTTCTCGGGACGCTCACATTCGTGTTGCTAGCGGAAGCGGTGACGCTATCCTCTGGATAGAGACGGACTCGAAATCACCTTTTCAAAGTGGCAATACCTACACGTTGCTCGAATCACGTGGAAATTTTTCGGATGAAGGCAGTCTCTTCTACTGGTCGATTCCGGCAGATCAAAATAGCGGAGATTTATTCGTACATCAAGTGATGTCGAATCCAAAAGTCATTGGAGCAGAATATGGTGGCTTCCAGGCTTTTCGGATTGGACGTGTCGAGAAGGGGACGGATCTCGTCTTATTGATTCAGTTCCATGAGACAAGCGACGGGGCTCGTTATGCAAAATCAGTTGAACGTCTCACGGTAGACCAGTATGCTGAAGAGGCAGGGAAGTCGTTCGCGCCTTCTCCCGTCATGAAACGGTATCAAATCGTACCACCAACAAATGAGTGAGATGCAGGGGGACTAACAGATGAAGAAGAACTATTTTGTCGTAGCAACACTTGGTGGCGCACTTGTCGGCGCTACTTTATCACTACTGCATAAAGATACGCGTCAAGCGCAGTTCACGGCAGTGAAACGAACATTCAGTGGCGCAGGAACACAATTGTCTGCTGTCAAACAAGATCCGAAAGGACGCTTTGAAGAATTAAAAGCACTTTATACGGATAATCAGGAGACGATCCATAACTTGATTGATGATGTGAAGGACTTGGCAGAAGTTCTACGCAAATAATCAAAAAAAGGACTTACGCATATAGCGTAGTCCTTTTTTTGTATGCTGGTTTACAGGTAACGGAAGAATAATCCGAGTACAGCAAAGGCGATGATGACATAGAAGAAGATACGACCCAACTGCCCAGAACCGCTTACGAAGACAGGACCACCACTTGTCCGACGACCCGTTTGGAACGGACGTGTGAATGGCACGGCGCGGTTGCCGAAGACGAATCCGAAAAGGAATCCGAGGACGAAACCGTACAAGTGACCGAAGACAGCGACGTTCGATCCAAGTAACGTAAAGACTGCCGTGACTGCAGTGAAGATATACACAAGCCGTGTATCGTCTGCCATGATGACCGTCCGTTTGAAGCGACTCAAGTAGACATAAAAACCAAGCAGACCAAGAATGGCGCCAGATGCTCCAGCTTGTCCATAGAATGGTTCATTGATTTTCGTGAAGTACGTCAAGACGTTCGAGAGCGTACCGACGAGCAAATAAAAGGCAGCAAATCGAGTATGCCCGATCATCCGCTCGAGTGGTGGAGCAAAGATGACAAGGGCAAACGTATTGAACGCAATGTGCCAAAAATCATAATGCAAGAACGTGGCCGTGACGACACGCCACCATTCACCTTGCCCGATTAAGAGATTGATTGCTGCGCCTGCACTTAAGGGAGAGAACGTCAGATTAAGGAGTCCACCTAACTGTTCGATGACAAACAGGGCGACTTGGATTAAAATGAACAACGAAACGACCGGATAAGAACGTGTGAACGTTTGTAGATTTTCCGTTCGACTAAACATGACAACACCTCGCTTCATCTTCATTCTATATGAAGATGGCGAAGAATAGAACTGTGGAGGCGTCTCGGATGATTTATGGAATTGGGATCGATTTAGTCGAACTAAATCGAATCGAGCAAACGCTCGAGCGACAGCCACGTTTTGCAGGAAGAATTTTGACGCAGGCAGAACAGGAACGATTTCAATCGCTTTCAGGACACCGGCAAATTGAGTACCTGGCAGGTCGCTTCGCCGCAAAGGAAGCGTTCGTTAAAGCATTTGGAACCGGTGTCGGAAAAGAGGTTTCCTGGCAGGACGTCGAAGTTTTAAACGATGAGACCGGACGACCGATCATGAGCGGACCATTCAATGGCGTCATCCATGTCTCGATTACACATTCAGAGCACTACGCGTCTGCGCAAGTGTTATTAGAGAAGAGGGATTAGGATGTATCGACCAACTTGGATTGAAATCGATCGGGAAGCGATCGCACACAATATACGCGAAATTAAAACACGAATGGGCGAGCAACAGGTGATGGCAGTCGTCAAGGCAGACGGCTATGGTCACGGTGCAGTGACAGTCGCTGAGATTGCCCTTGAAAATGGAGCTGATTTACTCGCTGTTGCGCTCCTTGAAGAAGCGATTGAGTTGCGAGAAGCGGGTATCCAAGCGCCGATCCTGATGCTTGAAGCTTTACTGCCGGAGCATGCGCCAGTCGCTTCGAATTACGATGTCGCCGTTCCTGTCTTTTCAGCCGATTGGCTCCAAGAAGCGAAACGGCATCTGACGGAAATCGATCATCTCCGTTTGCATATCAAGGTCGATACCGGGATGGGGCGACTCGGACTGCAGCATGTCGATGAGTTGAAGCATATTTTGGTTGAGTGTAATGATGATCTTGTCGAACTCGAAGGCATCTATACGCATTTCGCAACCGCTGACGAGCTGAACAGTCGATTGTTCGAACGTCAGCTCGAGACATTTTTATCCTATGTCGCGCTAGTACCGGACATTCGTTACGTACATTGTGCTAATTCAGCGGCAGCGATTCGCTTAGCGGGACAAGCGCCGTTTAACGTCGTTCGGGTCGGTATCGCGTTATATGGGGCGATGCCGTCGGATGAGATGGCAGGACATTATGAATTTTTAAAACCAGCGTTCTCACTGAAAAGTCGTCTGATGCAGGTCAAACAAGTCGAACCGGGTCAGACGATCAGTTACGGAGCGACTTATACGGCACCGACAGATGAATGGATCGGTACCGTTCCGATTGGTTATGCAGATGGTTGGTCACGCAAGTTTCAGGGCTATTCACTGATTGTAGACGGTCTACCGTGCGAAATCGTCGGTCGTGTCTGTATGGATCGCTTGATGATTCGTTTACCGCGAGAATATCCGATTGGAACGGAAGTCATCTTGATTGGAGAAGGGGCACCAATCGAGGAAGCGGCCCATTGGCTCGGGACGATCAACTATGAAGTTCTCTGTCAATTCTCGAAACGTGTTCCGCGTCAGTGATTCGCATAAGACATCAATAAGATGGCAAAAATATGTTATTTGTTTGAATTTTGATTGTATTTTCTGAATTCGACTGATATATTGAAGTAGAAAGTGAGTCGTTCGTTAAGGTTTCAGTGAATCTGGAGGTGCCATTATCTTGGTCCAACAACGGGAAATGCAGTTTGTTGAGCGAAATGTAGCGAAGGAGACGATTGGGATGAAGTCGAATCATACGACCGAAGAACGCAAGCGTCAGCTACGTGAGGAATTGAAGCGTGGTTACGAAGAAATGGCAGCAATCAATTTATCGATCGTAGGCGAAATGTTCCAGATTGAAACGGAGGCGGAGTTCTCACTCCTACGTCAAGTAAGCGGGGTGTAAGCTTTGATAGTCAAACGTGGCGACGTGTTTTATGCAAATTTGTCACCTGTGGTCGGATCGGAACAAGGGGGAGTTCGTCCCGTGCTTGTTCTACAAAATGATATTGGTAACCGATTCAGCCCGACAGTCATCGTGGCTGCGATCACGGCACAGATCGACAAAGCCAAACTACCGACCCATGTGGAAGTATATCGAGAGCGACACGGATTAGAACGTGATTCGGTCATCTTACTTGAGCAAATCCGTACAATTGATAAACGCCGTCTGACGGATAAAGTCACACATCTAGATCCGGACACGATGATGAAAGTAAATAGTGCCGTCGCAATCAGCTTAGGCTTGGTTGATTTTTAGGCACTTACATAGAAGCGCAACACAAGAAGAGTCGATACTAGCGTATACGACTTTTTTTGACCTCTTTTTTTAAAAATGGGTTTCAAAGTTTTCTTTACGGGGAAACATACCCAAGTGACCTTTTTATAAAGGGAAGAGGTAGGATGAATAGCAAGACCACATAGACAGATTTTCCTTGAGGAGGAACTTGAAGATGGATTTAACAATTAAAACAGAGCAGCTTGACGGTCAGACGCATCTTTATATCGCAGGTGAGATTGATACGTATACGGCACCAAAGCTTCGCCAAGAATTAGTCCCAGCAGTCGAAACGAATGATGTCATCGTGCACTTGGATGAAGTTCATTATATGGATTCAACAGGTCTCGGTGTGTTCGTCGGTGCCCTCAAAGCAGCGAAAAAGAACGGAACATCGTTCACGCTCGTTGGCGTCTCTGAACGTATCCGTCGTCTATTCGAGATCACAGGTCTTTCAAGCATCATTACAATTGATAGTGGTGTACGAGGTGGAACGCAATGAAGAACGAACAACTGAACATGACATTACCGGCCAAACCGGAATATGTAGCCATCGCTCGTTTGACGGTTTCAGGCGTCGCGAACCGAATGGGGTATACGTACGATGACATCGAAGATATCAAAATCGCTGTCTCAGAAGCATGTGCAAACGCTGTTCAACATGCGTACGAAGGAAAAGAAGATGGTAGTATCGCCTTGACATGCAACGTCTATCCAGATGATCGTCTTGAGATCATCGTTAAAGATAACGGCATTACGTTTGATAAAGATGAGGTCAAACGCCAAAGTGAGCCGATTACGGACGCACACGATCTCGATTCCTTGCATGAAGGAGGACTCGGTATCTTGATGATCGAAGCATTGATGGATCAAGTAACGATCGAGAAAGCGAACGGCGTCACTGTCCATATGACAAAATATATGAATAGAGATGAGGTGGGTCAAAGTGCCAGCAAAGTCTCAACAACGCCATCACAGTGATGATGAAGTACTTCGACTGATTGATTTGTATCAGCAGGACGACCAAGATGAGGAAGTGCATGCGGCATTACTCGAGCGTTATTCAGACTTGGTAGAAGCTTTGGCCCGAAAGTTCTCGCGTGGTCGACCGATTCATGACGATCTCGTTCAGGTCGGTATGATTGGGTTGCTCGCGGCGCTTCGTCGATTCGATAAGGAATTTGGTCGCAGTTTTGAATCGTTTGCTGTACCGACGATCATCGGTGAAATCAAACGTTTCATCCGCGATAAGACATGGAGCGTCCATGTTCCACGTCGCATTAAGGAACTCGGTCCGAAAATTAAGAAGGCAGTCGAGGAATTGACGACGGAGTTGCAACGTTCTCCGCGTATCGATGAAATTGCTGCTCGCCTTGAAGTATCAGAAGAAGAAGTCCTTGAAACACTCGAGATGGGTAAGAGTTATCAAGCTCTCTCCGTCGATAGCTCGATTGAGGCAGATCAGGAAGGTAGTACCGTTACCTTACTCGACCTCGTTGGTAATCAAGAGAATGGCTATGACTCTGTCGATCAGCGTCTGATTCTTGAAAAGGCATTTGCTGTCTTAACGGACCGCGAGCGTTCGATCCTCGAATGTGCCTATTATCGCAATATGAGTCAAAAAGAAACGGGAGAACTACTCGGCATTTCACAAATGCATGTGTCCCGTCTCCAACGACGTGCTTTGCAGAAGTTACGTGAAGCGATTAAAGTTGAACCAAATGAAGTATTCTCAAAAGACTGACCTCGTGTCAGTCTTTTTTCTTTTCCATGCATTCTTCGGTATAATGAATGAGAGGTGAAGCAGATGGAAAAGAGAATCGCAAGTGAATTGAATGTACGTCCTGCTCAAGTGAAGGCAGTCTTACAATTGACGGAAGAAGGCGGTACGATTCCGTTCATCGCCCGCTACCGAAAAGAACAGACAGGTGAACTCGATGAGGTCGCGATTAAAGCGATCCTCGATCGACATAAACAATTAACACAACTTGAAAGTAGACGAAGTGACGTCCTTGAAAAAATCGAGGAACAAGGTGTACTAACGCCGGAACTCCGTCGAACGCTCAATGAAGCGACGACCTTACAACAAGTCGAAGATATTTACTTACCGTTTCGACCAAAACGTCGGACGAAGGCGGAAATTGCACGGGAAGCAGGGCTTGCGCCACTTGCTGACTGGTTACGCGACAAGTCTGCCTATGATGAGGCAACATTTCAGCGTTTGAGCGGTACACTCGATTCGGAAGAAGCACTTGCTGGAGCTCAATCAATCATCGCTGAGGAGTGGGGCGAACAAGCGACGGTGCGTGAGTTCATACGCAAGCAAATACGTCGTTCAGCAGAAATCGTCACGAAACAGAAAAAGGACGCAGTTGATGAAAAAGGTGTCTTTGCACAGTACTATGATTACAACGAACGGATTCAACAGATTGTTCCGCACCGGATTCTTGCGATCAACCGTGCTGAGTCGTTGAAAATCGTCTCGGTGAAGGTCGTATTAGAGGAACAGCAGGTTTTACCAACGTTACTTCGTTCATATGCACAACTGGCGCCAAAGAAACGTGACATCGTCGAAACGGCAATCACAACGGGGTATAAAAAATCCGTTTTTCCTGCTATCGAACGAGAAATTCGGAACGAACTGACTGAGAAAGCAGAACTTCAGGCGATTGACGTCTTCGGTAAGAACCTCCGTCAACTCTACATGCAGCCACCGATGAAAGGGAAAGTCATGCTTGGTCTTGATCCGGCTTATCGGACGGGGTGTAAGTGGGCGGTCATCGATCCGACGGGTGAGATGAAGGAAGTCGGTGTCATCTACGTGACGATGTCAGAGCAAAAAGCGAAAGAAGCGCGCCAAACCCTTTCAAAGCTCGTCGACACGTATGGTATTGAATTGATTGCGATTGGCAATGGGACGGCTTCGCGGGAAACAGAAGCATTCGTTGCGGATTGGATGAAGGGGCAGAAAGATATTGCCTTTACGATCGTCGACGAGGCAGGGGCAAGTATTTATTCCGCTTCAGAGATTGCCCGAACGGAGTTTCCGGAGCTTCAAGTCGAACAACGATCCGCAATTTCGATCGCACGTCGCTTGCAGGATCCACTGGCAGAACTCGTCAAAGTCGATCCGCAATCTGTTGGTGTCGGTCAATATCAACATGATGTCTCGCAAACGAAATTGAAGGAGACGCTTGATTTTGTCGTCGAAACGGTCGTCAACCAGGTCGGAGTTGATGTCAATACAGCGTCAGAACCGCTTTTGAGTTACGTCGCAGGAATCACGAAAGCGACGGCGAAAAAAATCGTCGAACGTCGCTCGGAACTTGGAACGTTCAAGACGCGTCAGGAATTATTGAAAGTCCCTCGTCTTGGGGCAAAAGCTTATGAACAGGCAGCTGGATTCCTCCGGATCTTAGATGGAACGCATCCGCTCGACCGGACGCCAATCCATCCGGAGCAGTACAAAACAGTCGAAAGGTTATTCAAGACACTAGGTTTAACGCTCGATCAAGTCGGAACGGATGCACTCCGGGAACAATTGTCCACATTGGCATTACCGGAGATGGCACAGACGCTCGAGATCGGAGAGCCAACGTTACGTGACATCATCGAGGCGTTACAACGTCCGGGACGTGACCCGCGAGAAGCACTCGATAAACCGTTACTTCGTCAAGATGTTCTATCGATGGATATGATTCAAGTCGGGATGGAATTCCAAGGGACGATCCGTAATGTTCTTGATTTTGGTGCGTTCGTTGATATCGGGGTGAAAGAGAATGGATTGATCCATATTTCGAAGCTCAGTCGTAAGCGTGTCAAACATCCACTTGATGTTGTCGCTGTCGGGGATATCGTGACGGTATGGGTGACGAATGTTGAACCGGAGCGAGGACGCATTGGTTTGACGCTGGTTCCGCCGAAATGACGAATGAACAATTACAACGATACGTCGAGCAACTTTCGCTCGACGTATTTTCCTTATCGTTTCGACATGAAGCTTATTTTAACCCACGCCTAAAGACGACAGGTGGTCGCTACTTCTTAGGCGATCATCACTTAGACTTCAATAAACGATACATCGATGACATGAAAGTCTTCCGCGGAATTGTGATTCATGAACTGTGTCACTATCATTTACATCTAGCAGGAATGGGACACCGCCATCAAGATCAAGACTTTAAAGAATGGTTAGAGCGTTACGGTGGGCTCCGATACAGTCCGAGAAGACAAGAAGACGAAAAAAAATCCTATCTTTATGAATGTGAGAAATGCAGTACATTATATAGAAGGAAAAGACGCATGAATACGGAAAAGTATCGATGTGGTCGTTGTCGCGGAAAGATTTTTTACAAAAGTAGTTGACGTTCATTTCGGAGCATGATAAATTATAGAAGTCGTCAAAACGACAGCAACTAAACAACTTATCGTCGCTAAAAACTTTTTTAAAAAAGCATTGACGGAAAGAAAAAAAGTTGCTACTATATAAAAGTGTTCCGAACAGAACGTAACGTTCCGCAATAGCTCAGTGGTAGAGCAACCGGCTGTTAACCGGTAGGTCGTAGGTTCAAATCCTACTTGCGGAGCCATTCTTTTGGAGATGTACCCAAGTGGCTATAAGGGGCGCCCCTGCTAAGGGTGTAGGCCGGGAAACTGGTGCGAGGGTTCGAATCCCTCCATCTCCGCCAGACCTCTTATGTGAAAATGTTTCTTGAGAATAATTATTAATTATAAAATGGCCCGTTGGTCAAGCGGTTAAGACACCGCCCTTTCACGGCGGTAACACGGGTTCGAATCCCGGACGGGGCCCCATTATATTTTTTGTGCCGGGGGAGCTCAGCTGGTAGAGCAACTGACTTGTAATCAGTAGGTCGCGGGTTCGACTCCTGTT
>NZ_DJTL01000021.1:0-33270 GCF_002439205.1 Exiguobacterium sp. UBA6309
CATTCTTTTTTTGAGTCAGCCCATTTTGCCCGGATTAAATAAAAAATCAATAGAAATAGGGTGAAAAAATGTGTAAAAGAAAAAGGATTAAAACCCATCATATGGAATGTAAAGGGTAGAGGTGACATCTATTCGTTTTCAGGGGAGGAAACGTCATGCGTCAGAGGGACTTACCGTATCGGTTCATCTTTATTTTAGGTTTACTTGTCATGATCGGAATTAACGGATGGTCCGCCATGCTCCATCCGGACGGAATGATTAACGGATGGCAAAGCATTGCCTCCGTTGTCTGGCTTGTTGGTTTAGTCGGGTCTCTATTCTATATCAAGGAAGATAAAGCGCTTCGACTTATGGTCTGGTATATCCGGATTGGTCTCGTTGCGGCGTTATTCATTTACGGTGTTTCGTTACTTGAAGGCGCGTTTTCTGAGACGATTTGGTTTGATGGACTGGCGAGTGTTCAGTTCATATTCTATTTCCTCTTCGTCATCCCATTGTTTGGATTAAATGCCTGGACGGATGTTCTGTTTGGTGAGTTTTCGTTATACATGAGTGTTCTGTACGGTATCGCCTTGATCACGCTTCACGTAAAAGTCTGGAATGATGCATCACGGCATTTAAATTATTGATTCAAAAAGGTGACCTTGTGTCGCCTTTTTTTGTTGTGTCGTCAACTTTTTTCTCGACTCGCCCGTCTTAATGATGTATACACAGAACGATATCGAAAAAAGGAGCCGCGGCCTATGACCTCTCGTCAAATGAGAAAACGGGAAAAAGCATTCGTCCGTTTTTTAAAGCAATACAAACCGAATCTTTACTGGTTAGCCTACAGTTATATGAAAAATGAACAGGATAGTCTGGATGTCATTCAAGACAGCATCCAAAAAGCGTTACAATCACTCGCCCGACTCGAGGATGATGAACGGATGAAAGCCTGGTTCTATCAGATTTTGACACGAACAGCGATTGATGCGATCCGGAAGCGGCAACATAGCGTCAGTTACGATACGGATCGATTGATTGAACTCGTCGCGACGAAAGAAGATACATATCCGGATGCCGATTTGCGACAAGCACTCGAGGAGTTACCGATCATGTACCGGGAAGTCGTTATCTTACACTATTTCGAGGATTTGATCTTAAAAGACGTCGCGACGATTTTAGAGCTGAATCTAAGTACGACCAAGTCTCGCCTCTATAAAGGGTTGACCTTACTGAAAATGAAATTGAATGGAGATGATCTAGATGTCAAACAAACTTGATGATCTGAAACAGGCTTACCAACAACCACCGGTCCCAAAAGAACTCGATGAAATGATTGCCCGAGTCGAGCGTCGAACTCGTCCTTCGCGGACGAAGCAATCCGTGTTGATTACAGCGGCCGCCATCACGTTATTCATTGGCGGATTAAATAGTAATGCGTCGTTTGCAGACGCAATGGCGAAGGTGCCAGTCCTCGGTCAACTGACCGAGATCGTGACGATTGATTGGAAAGAGACGAAGACACAACAGTCGGCTGATATTAAAGCACCCCAAGTGACGTTACCGGACAAGGCACTCGAGCAACAGCTGAATGAAAAGTATATCGCGGAAGGACAAGCGTTATATGAAAAGTTCAAACAAGAGACGCACGGACAAGAGGGAGTATTTGCGATCGATAGCCGATACGACATCAAGACGGATACGGACGACCTGTTGTCGATCGGGCGAACTGTCACGGAGACACGGGCAAGTGCATCGGAAAGCGTCCAGTACGATACGATTGATAAGAAGCAACAGCTTGTCCTGACGTTACCATCCTTGTTCAAGAATGACAGATATATCACGACGATCAGTGATTATCTAAAAGAAGAAATGCGTCGGCAAATGAAGGCAGATGAAGGGAAAGTCTACTTTGTCGAAGGAACACCAGATGTACCGGAGAGCGAACAGTTCAAGCGCATTTCCGCGAAGCAAAATTTCTATATTACAACAGACCACAAATTAGTCCTGTCGTTTGATGAATACAGCATCGCTCCAGGATATATGGGCATCGTTGAATTTAAGATCCCGACTTCAATCTTAAAAGACGACCTCGTCAGCTCATCCTATATTCGTTGATTGTCAGATTTTAAAAATCATTGACGTAAAAATGAAAAAAGGAAACAATTTCTAAAAATGACCTCTTATAATCAAAAGACAAATCGTTGTTTTTTGAAAAAAGGAGGAATCCCTATGAAAAAATGGAGTCGGCTCGTACTCGCGGGTGTCGTCAGTCTCGCTTTGCTTCATGTTCCAGCAGCTAGTGAAGCGGCGACAAAAGCTAAAGCCTTTAAGAACTGTACGGAAATGCAGAAGACCTATAAAGGTGGCGTCGCGAAAAAAGCGGGGCTAAAGAATCGAACGGGTTATGACAAGAATGGAAAACCAATCTACAAAGCAACAAAATATAAAGCATACGTGAGTCTTGCGACGTATAACTTAAACACGAAAAGTGACCGGGATAAAGACGGTATCGCGTGTGAACGTTAAAAAATAACCTGACGCTGCGGCGTCAGGTTATTTTTGCTTAGTTGAAGTTTTGCTTTAAGAAGGTTGTAACTTCTTCTGGTGTTTTAGCATTTGCACTGTGCAAGTGCGCCAGTTTTTCATTGTTTTTGAAGACGAGCAAGCTCGGGATCCCCATGACATCGTGGTTTGATGCGATTTCAGGGAACTCATCCTTGTCGATCGTGTGGATTGGTAAGTGGTCGAATTGTGACTCCACGTCCGGCATGAAATAGTCCATCCGTTTGCAGTCCGGGCACCAGTCTGCTTCAAACTTAATGATGACCGGTGCATCACTTGAAATTAATTCCTTGAATGTTTCTTCACTCTTAATGAATTCTGCCATTGTGAGAACTCCTCCTCTTGGTGTTGTACCTTTAGTCTACCGATTCCCTTCAGAACTTGCACGAATTATGTTCGTCAAAGAGTCTGACAAGTCAAAAAAGTTGGTTAATCTTTAAGGGGATGCTACCGATTTTCTTTGAAATAGCTACATGACGTAATCGAATTAAGTTTGGTATAGGGAAACATTATTGCGTGTTTGTTAATTACCTAGTTCGAAACAAAATGATTTCTCTAGACCCACTCGATTTCCGACTGGTACGATGAGGTTTGCTGATCGCAGAGAAAGTGGGGCGACGAGAATGGAACAACAAAAATACGATAATCTAAAACGCGGCGAACGCGGTGCGATGATCAGTATTGCAGCCTATATCTTGTTATCATCTTTAAAATTAATCATTGGGTATACAGCAGATTCCGCCGCACTCCGGGCGGATGGTTTGAACAACGCGACTGACATCATCGCGTCGATTGCCGTCTTAATCGGCTTACGGATCTCACAACGTCCGGCAGATGACGATCACAAGTACGGACACTGGAAAAGTGAGACGATTGCCTCGCTCGTAGCTTCCTTCATTATGATGGCAGTCGGTCTCCAAGTCTTGATCGATACGATCTCGACGTTGTTCGAAGGTAAGCAGGAATCGCCTGATGTTCTTGCAGCGTACGTCGGAATTGGTTCAGCTCTCGTGATGTACTTCGTCTATCGTTACAATAAGAAGTTATCCGAGGAGATTGAAAGCAAAGCCGTCATGGCGGCAGCGAAAGATAATCTATCCGATGCGTGGGTCAGTGTCGGGACGACGATCGGAATCGTCGGATCACAGTTCGGCATGCCCTGGCTCGATGTCGTGACAGCGATCATCGTCGGCTTCTTGATCTGTAAGACAGCATGGGATATCTTCACGGAAGCGTCACACGAACTGACAGATGGCTTTGATGAGAAGAAACTGAAGATGTACGAAGATGTCATCTTCGATCTTGAAGGTGTCAAAGGCATCAAGTCCATCAAAGGACGTAACTACGGTAACAATGAAGTCGTCGATGTCGTCATCCTCGTCAACTCCACCTTGAACATCCATCAAGCGCACGATATTGCGACACGTGTTGAGGATACGCTGACGGAAGAATACGGAGTTTATGATATCCATGTTCACGTCGAACCCGAATGAATTCAAAAACGTCTTTTCTACGCTGACTGTAGAAAAGACGTTTTTTATGGCAATAACTCGATATGAAGAGCCAGTGCTCCGTACTGTTGCTCGGCTTCTGGTGAATAGATCGTATACGTAGATGTTACGAGTTCATCGATCGACCAACCGACGCAGTCGATGGATTCCTGTCTCATCTGTCTCTACTCTTTCTCTACAAAAGCATAGCAAAACTATGTGATTTTTCACATCGCCTTTTCGTTGACAACCAGGAATAATCAGCGTATTTTAATTCATATAAGTAATTGTTCCTTTTGGAACTATTTGAAATGGAACAAGGAGGCGAAACAGGATGGAGCAAACGGAAACGGTTCGTTCAACGGCGATGATGCAGTCGTTTTGGAATGTACAACGACATCTCGTTCGAGCAGCACACCAGACGGCGCAGGAAAACGGACTCAGTTTACCTCAATTTCATAGCTTGATGACGATTGCGCCACGTGGACCGATTTCGCAAAAAGAACTCGCGACACATACGCATTTACCAAAGAGCACACTGAGTCAGTCGATTGAGGGCCTCGTTCAGTCCGGTTGGGTCATTCGGGAGACGAATCCTGAAAATCGACGAGAAGTCGTCCTATCGCTTAGTGATCAAGGACAACAATTCGTGACGGAGATTCAAGAACAAGAGAAGGGGATGCAACGTCAACTCGAACAGGTCCTTGAGACGATTGATCAAGAGGTGTTCGAGCAGATGCTTGCGACGCATGCTCAGATTGCAGAAGGCATCGGACGTATCTTACAGCCAAATATGAAAGGAGGATGCTCGGATGATTAAGTTACTCAAACGGCTGACGGTGTATAAATGGGCAGTTCTTGCCGTGCTCGTCTTGGTTTTCGCACAATCAATGTCTGATCTCTATTTGCCGACACTGATGGCGGACATCATCGATAAAGGCGTCGTTACCGGCGATACCGCGTATATCTGGAAAATTGGTGCCGTCATGCTAGGGATTACCGGTATCGGAGCGTTAGCTGCAGTTGCCGCCAGTTATTATTCATCGAAGGCATCGATGGGGCTCGGACGGGATATCCGTCGCCAAGTCTTTAACCATGTTGAACGATTTTCACTGCAAGAGTTCGACCAAGTCGGAACGGCGTCACTAATTACGCGGACGACGAACGACATCACACAAGTCCAACAAGTCGTCATCATGATGTTACGGATGGTCGTCAGTGCACCAATCATGTTCATCGGTGGATTGATCATGGCCGTCTCAAAAGATGCCAAACTATCGCTCGTCATCGTCGCGGCGATGCCGGTCCTTGTGCTTTCAATCCTATTGATTTTGTGGAAAGGGGTTCCGTTGTTCGGAAAGGTCCAAAAGCGACTCGACCGACTGAACCTTGTCCTACGTGAGAACTTGACCGGAATCCGTGTCATCCGTGCTTTTAACCGGGAACGCGATGAGCAAGTCCGGTTAACGAAAGCGAACGCTGATTTGACAGAAGTCTCGATCAAGGTCAATAAAATCATGGCGTTCTTGATGCCAGTGATGATGCTCGTCATGAACTTGACGGTCGTCGGTGTCATTTGGTTCGGGGGAATCCGGATCGATAATGGTGGCATGCAGATCGGGGACTTGATGGCGTTCATTCAGTACGTCATGCAAATCATGTTCGCTCTCGTCATGGCTTCAGTCATGTTCGTCATGATTCCGCGGGCAACCGTCTCGGCGAAACGGATCAATGAAGTCCTCGAGATGACACCAACGATGACAGATGAGGGAACACAAACCGCTGACCGTGAAAAAGGAACGCTCGTCTTTGATCGTGTCACGTTCCGTTACCCAGGAGCTGAGACACCCGTTTTATCCGATATCAGTTTTACGGCACGACCAGGTGAAGTGACGGCTGTGATTGGTGGGACCGGTTCCGGTAAATCAACGCTCGTCAATTTGATTCCCCGTTTTTATGACGTGACGGAAGGGAGCATTCGCGTCAATGGCGTTGATAGCCAGGACGTACAGCAAGAGGAACTGCGGTCGAAAATCGGCTTCGTTCCCCAAAAGGCGTTACTGTTCACGGGTACGATTGCCGAAAACATTCGTTTCGGGAAAGAGGACGCGACAGATGAAGAGGTCGCGCATGCAGCACAAATTGCGCAAGCGACGGACTTCATCGAACGGATGCCGGATGGTTACGATGCGCGGATCGAACAAGGCGGATCGAACGTCTCTGGTGGGCAAAAACAACGGTTGTCGATTGCTCGGGCCCTCGTTCGTCGACCAGATCTATATGTCTTTGATGACAGTTTTTCAGCGCTCGACTTCAAGACCGATGCCGCTCTTCGGAAAGCGTTACGGGAAGAAACACGAGAAGCGACGGTCTTGATCGTTGCTCAACGTGTCAGTACCGTCATCGATGCCGATCAAATCATCGTCCTTGATGAAGGGAAAGTCGCCGGAATCGGAACGCACGACGAGTTGTTTGCGAACAACGCCGTCTATCAGGAAATCGTTAAGTCGCAACTATCAGAGGAGGAAATCGCATGAGTGAGAAGAAACGACCTGCCGGCGGTCCTCCGCCTGGTGGTCCCGGTGGCGGAAATATGATGATGCTTGGTGAAAAACCAAAGGATTTCAAAGCAACGTTTCGACGTCTGCTTCGGTATCTGCGTCCGCGTCGGACGGCACTGATCGGTGTCTTTTTAGCAGCGATCCTCAGTACAGTCTTCATGATTGCCGGTCCGAAAATCATGGGAACGGCGATTACGGAATTGTTTGAAGGGGCGTATGCGAAGTTTCAAGGTGTGCCGGGAGCAGCAATTGATTTCACGAAAATCGGACAGATCCTCTTGTGGCTCGCTGGACTGTATATCATCAGTAGTCTGTTCAATTACTTGCAACAGTATTTGATGTCGGGCATCGCTCAAAAAACAGTCTACGATTTACGTGAGGACGTCAACCATAAACTCGAACGCTTGCCATTAAAATACTATGATGGTCGTCCGAACGGGGAGACGCTGAGCCGCGTGACGAACGACATCGATACGATCGGGAGTACGTTACAACAAAGTGTGACATCATTCATCACGTCGATCGTGACGATCGTCGGGATTTTAATCATGATGTTGACGATTAGTCCATTGTTAACACTGATCTCGCTCGTCTCGTTGCCGGTCTCGATTTTTGCGATTCGTCCGATTTTGAAACGATCCCAAAAATACTTTGCCGATCAACAACGAACACTCGGTCAGTTGAACGGACACGTCGAAGAGATGTATACCGGACACTCGGTCGTCAAGGCGTTCGGACATGAACGCAAAGCGGTCGAGCAATTCGATGCCGTTAACGAGGAGTTGTATGAAGCAGGGCGCAAAGCGCAGTTCATCTCCGGGATCATCATGCCGATGATGATGTTCATCGGGAATATCAGTTACGTCCTGATCAGTATCGTCGGTGGGATTCTCGTCACGCAACGGGCGATCTCGATCGGGGATATTCAAGCGTTCATCACCTATACACGTCAGTTCACACAACCAATCACACAAACGGCGAACATCGCGAACATCGTCCAATCGACGGTCGCAGCAGCGGAACGTGTCTTTGAATTACTCGACGAAGCAGAAGAGATCAAAGAAGTGACGACGCATCGTCTTGCGCAGGCTGAAGGAGCCGTTGCATTCGAACACGTTGATTTTGGTTACGGAAATGATCTCTTGATCGAGGATATGAACATTGATGTCGCACCGGGACAAACCGTCGCGATCGTTGGACCGACGGGTGCCGGTAAAACGACGATGATCAATCTATTGATGCGCTTTTATGAATTAAACGGCGGGACGATTCGGATTGACGGCATCGATACCCGTGAGATGTCACGCGAAGACTTACGGACGACGTTCGGTATGGTCTTACAAGATACGTGGCTCTTCAACGGTACGATTCGGGATAATCTTGCTTACGGTAAAAGTGGAGCAACCGAAGAAGAGATTATCGCGGCAGCGAAGACCGCACATGCTGATCATTTCATCCGGACATTGCCGGACGGGTATGATACCGTCTTGAATGAGGAAGCTTCGAACATCTCGCAAGGTCAGAAACAGTTGTTGACGATTGCTCGGGCAGTTCTTGCCGATCCTCCGATCATGATCCTTGATGAAGCGACCTCTAGTGTCGATACACGGACGGAGGTCTTCATCCAGCAAGCAATGCGACGGTTGATGGAAGGACGGACGAGTTTCGTCATTGCTCACCGTCTGTCGACGATCAAAGATGCTGATTTGATTCTCGTCATGAATCAAGGGCGTGTCATCGAGCAAGGTACTCATGAAGAATTACTCGAGGCAGATGGATTTTATGCAGATCTGTACAACAGCCAATTCTCTGAAAAAGAAGTCGTATGATATAGGGCAGTGTCGTCATGTAGACGACGCTGCTTTTTTTACGAAATGATTGTTATAAATGTGTATTCTCACATACTGTAATCATCCAGTTTTTTTAGATAAAACAAGAAACTCCACATTCTGGTACGAACACTGGTTTAATAAATCCTTTAGCTGGGGAAATTAAAGAAGTGTCAGAAACATATAATTTTATTTTAGGTGAAGGAGTGTGAAAAGATGAATAACATTTGGAACGGAACGTCGTTGAACCTGAACGGCATTCTCGGATCACTCGGCAACTTGCTTGGAGCGATCATCGTCTTTTTAATTGGATGGCTCATTGCTAAGCTGATTGCGAACGGGATTCAAAAAGCGTTAGAGAAATCTGGGGTCGTCAACAAGTTATCGCCACAAAAAGAAGGGGCGCCACCAAAGAAGAAAAAGTGGACACCTGAAAAAATTATCGGGACTGTCGTCTTTTGGATTCTCATGGTCTTCGTCCTGATCTTGGTCTTCAATATCCTTAATCTGAACATCATTGCGGGACCACTTGCGGATACGATGAGTACATTGCTCGCGGCAATACCGAATATCCTGAAAGCAGCCCTTATCCTCCTCTTGGCATATGTCATCGCGGTCGTTCTCCGCATGATCATCGTCAAAGCAGGTACGAAGCTGATGGCGAACGACAAAGTACGTTCGAACAAGATGCTTCAAGGTCAGACAGATCTTTCAGCTTATCCAAAAATCGCAGGAGAGATCGTCTTCTACCTCGTCTTGCTTCTGTTCCTACCAGGTGTACTTGGTGCGTTGAACATTGAGAGTGTCTCACAACCGTTTAGCCAATTATTATCGTCATTCCTTGGATTCATTCCACGCTTGATTGCTGCGGCAGCCATCTTCTTCGTTGGCTTCCTCGTAGCGAAAATCGTCCGCGATATCGTGACGAATTTCCTTCATGCTGTTGGAACGGATAAATTTGCATCTCGCTTCAATCTTGGGTCAAATGATCAAAAAGATTCGAAATCACTGTCGTCGATTCTTGGAACAGTCGTTTTCATCTTGATTCTGATTCCAATCACGATTTCAGCACTTGATCAATTAAATATTAAAGGAATTACAGGACCAGCGATTAACATGTTGAACGATGTCCTAGGTATGATTCCGAATATCATTATCGGGGTCGTTCTGATTCTTGTCGGTCTTTATGTCGGACGTTTCATCAAAAAATTCGTTACGGATCTCCTGTCACGTCTTGGATTCAATAACCTGACACGTCACTTGAAAATCGGGACGTGGGATGCGAACCAAGCGTCTACATCACCAGCTTCCATCGTTGGTGCACTCGTTGAGATCGTCATCGTCGTTCTCTTCGTCGTCGAAGCCTTCAACTTGATTGGTCTTGATTTCATGGTCGACCTCGGTCGTGCCGTCCTTGCTTTCTTGCCAAGCGTCTTGACAGCGATCATCATTCTCGCAATCGGGATCATCGTCAGCAACCTTCTCAAACGTACGATGGACAGCCTGTTCGGTAACTCTGAACTGAAAGTCCTCTCAAGCGTTGCGAAGTATGCGATTCTTGCACTTGCTGTCTTCATGGCACTTGATCAATTGGGTGTTGCGGATACAATCGTCAACTCAGCCTTCATCTTGATCCTTGGAGCACTTGCGCTTGCTTTCGGTCTTGCCTTTGGTCTCGGTGGACGTGATAATGCATCGCGTTACCTCGATCGTCTGCAAAAGAAAGCAGATAACACGGAAGTCGACACATCGAATCTTCCAAGTAAGTCTGCATCGACTTCTTCTTCACCAAGCTTGAAAGATGCAGCAAAAGGTGCAGCTTCACAAGCAGCGGATGATGTCACACCAGATCGTGCACCACGTTCAGCGCGCTCTTCTTCAACAGATGAGATGACACATGGTACACCAAAAGGTGCGTTGCCAAAAAATGATTTAGCACAACAAGATGATTATCCGATTGACCCAAATGATCATAAAGGTCCAAACCTCGATCACCCTAATGATCGTCCGTAATACGAGTACATCCTTTCCTCTCATTTTGAGGAAAGGGTGTTTTTGCGTTGACGCATCAAAGCGTTGTCGCATTTTCACAAAAGTGGTTTGACCACTTTGTGAAAAAATACAGAAAAAAAGACTTATCGAACCTGACATCGTTTGTTATGATAAGAAAGTCAATTACCTTAATGATTTGAATATTCAGAAAAAAGAGAAAAGTTCGGAGGATGAAACATGAGTTTGCTTCGCAAGAAAGATGTCAGTGTAATGATGGATATGAAACAACATTCCAAACTGGCACGTCATTTATCAGGGTTTGACCTTATTTTACTTGGAATCGGTGCCATCATCGGAACCGGAATTTTCGTTCTAACAGGAACGGGTGCTCTTTATGCTGGACCAGCTTTACCGATCTCATTCATTATTTCTGCAGTCGTCTGTGCACTCGCAGCCCTTTGTTATGCTGAATTCTCGTCGATGATTCCTGTTTCAGGTAGTGTATATACGTATACATACGCAACGATCGGGGAACTTGTCGCCTGGATCATCGGGTGGTGTTTGATCTTAGAATATGGACTCGCTTCAAGTGCCGTTGCAACTGGCTGGTCAGGATATTTCCAGTCGCTCTTAGCAGGTTTCGGCGTCCATTTACCGACGGCTTTAACAGCTGCGCCAGGAGCTGTACCGGGAAGCGAGACATTCTTTAACTTACCGGCATTCTTGATTTTAATGGTCATCACGCTCTTGCTTTCACTTGGCATTAAAGAAACAAAACGCGTCAACAATGTCATGGTACTCGTCAAAGTTGCCGTCGTTGTTCTTTTCATCGTCGTCGGGATTTGGTATGTCGAACCAGGCAACTATAAACCATTTGCTCCGTTTGGTATGAGTGGGATCTTACAAGCGTCAGCGATTGCCTTCTTTGCGTACCTTGGATTCGATGCGGTTACATCGGCGGCAGAAGAAGTCAAAAACCCGGGACGTAACTTACCAATCGGAATCTTGGGATCGCTTGCGATCGTTACCGTTCTATACGTCGTCGTTTCTGCTATCATGGTCGGAATCGTTCCATTCAAACAGTTCGAGGGTGTCGATAGTCCCGTATCGCTTGCGTTAAAAGTCGCAGGTCAAGACTGGGTTGCTGGATTCGTTGACTTGGGTGCCATCGTTGGTATGACGACGGTCATCCTCGTCATGACATTTGGTCTTATTCGTCTCTTGTTCGCGATGAGCCGTGACGGACTCTTGCCGAAAGTCTTCTCGGATGTTAATGAAAAATCCCATACACCGGTCAAAGCGACATGGATCCTCGGAACAATCGCCGGTTTGATTGCCGGATTCGTGCCACTCGGTACACTTGCTGAATTGATCAACATCGGAACACTGGCAGCATTCGCGCTCATCTCAATCGCAGTCATCGTCCTACGCCGGACGCGTCCTGATTTGAAGCGTACCTTTAAAGTTCCGTTCGTACCAGTCTTACCGATTCTATCAGTCCTCGCTTGTATCATGTTGATGGTCAACTTACAGAAATTCACATGGATTGCCTTCTTCGTTTGGACAGCAATCGGACTGCTTGTTTACTTTGGTTACGGACGTAGCCGTTCTAAAATTCAATAAGTAGGGCACCCTTGGCGACAAGGGTGTTTTTGTCTGCAGGAAACCGCAAGAAAGATAGCGAAACTGCTCAGTGGAAAAGGAGGTTTTTCGATGATTCATATTCAACGCGCGCCTGACGTAAAAACAGCATATCAAACGATGCAGGATGGATTTCAAGATTATCTGATTCCGCTGCACTTATCAGAAGCAGAGTTTCAGAAGCGAATTCTCGAGCGAGACGGAAACCAGTTGGAACATTCGTTTATTGCCTACCATGGAGAAAAACCGGTTGGTCTTTGGCTGAACGGTTGGAAGGAAATCGATGGTCAACGCATCATGCGATGTGGAGGGCTGGGAATTTCACCGCAGTATCGACGACTTGGCATTGCAAAAGCCTTGTACCAAGCGCAACTGAGCCACGCTAAGGAAATCGGAATGGATGAACTGATGCTTGAAGTCATTCAAGGGAACGATCCGGCGATTCGATTGTATCAATCGCTTCGCTACAAGATTGTTGGAGAAATTGGATATTTTCATTTAACCGATGAACATCAAAAATCCGCTTTGCCAGCGATCGAAGAAACAGAGTTCTTAAAACAGTATCGTGGACAAGGAGAATACATCTGGCAACAAGATCCTCATGTCATGCAACGCTTGCAGGCGAATTATTATCAACTCGAGGAAAGTGTCGTCGCTGTAGCGGAGGCTGCTTTATTGTCGGTCGTCGGTCCAACAGAACATAAAGCAAGGCATGCGACAGAAGTCGTCCGCCATTTACCGGGAACGACCTATCATTATCAATCGACAGATGTACAAGTATGGGAAGCATTACGTTCTGAAGGATGGATACAACGGGATTTGAAGCAATACATCATGCGTCAGTCACTAAAATAAGAAGGGAATGATTTTAAATACAAAAACCCTTAAATTTTTATGTATGCTACTTTAAGATACAAAAATATAAGGGTTTTATTTACTTAGGTAAGTGTCACTTTACAAAGTAATTCGTCTTAGAGCTATAGGCGTTCCATTCTTGAACTCCTTTTTTATATGTTTTGCTATTAAAACTTGAGGATAAAAATGAGTGTTTTTTGCCTTTTACCCATTTTCCTTTAGATAATTTTTTATCTTGGAACAAAAAGCCGACTTTGTCTCCAGCATTCGAGTAGATTGGAACTTGTAACAAGTCACTTTTCATCTTAGGTCGCATACCGTAAGACATGAATGTTCCTGGATGACGAATTAATTTTCCGTTTTGAATCGAGAATGTAGTTAAACTCATGTAAGAAGGTGTTTCTCGGAAAGAAAGTGAAAAGACAGTCGGATTACCGGATACATTTTTCAATTTCCCGCTCGTACGAAAATCGTGAGTAGCAATCACATACGGAAAATCCTTCGAGAATGTATAGTGGTAAGCTGTCGACTTGTTATTTACGTACAGAGAAAACTTCCCAGTGCATAACGAATCCTTTCCTTTCACCCACCAAAAGTCGTCTACTGTCGCTTTTCGGCAGGATGCTGCTTTAGATTGAACAGATACAGTATACTTTTTGTTTTTTGCATCGACAATCGTATACGTCTGTTTGACAGATTTAGGAGCAGCAGCTTCTGTCGATGAGATTAATGAAAGACTGAGGAGTATGGACATTCCAGCAATTACAAGTGGTTTCATCTGAAAGCTCCTTTCTAAAAATGAATTTATTCCATTTTATAACAAATGAAAAAAAGCCGCTATCCTTCAGCGGCGTTTTTTGTAGTCTTCAATCATTCGAGCGTGAGAACCGACCAAGTGATCGGGTAAGTCGTCTAGCGAAACGAACTGAAGCTTGATGCTTTCGTCACTTTGCTTTAACGTTCCGATCGGATGTTCACCGATATAGGCGAGAGTGACGCTTTGAAAGACGTCTCCGTTCGCTAAGGTCGTCACGTATTGCGGACCGGAGTAGACATCGAGTAACGTCAATCGTTCGACTTCCAGTCCAGTCTCTTCGAGGAGTTCCCGACGAGCGGTCTCTTCCGGTGATTCCGCCCATTCCATTAATCCACCTGGCAAACCGAAGCGAGCTTGTGCTTCGTTCCGTTGTTCCAGCAAAATGTGTTCATGTTGCACGACGAGGACAACGGAACCGACGAGAATGACCGGATCGTGACCGATTTTTCGACGTAACTGTTCGACATAATTCATTTCAATACTCCTTGGTGAAACGGACAACCCGCCACAGGCGCTGTCTGTGTTGATTTTGGAAAGAAGTTCGGTCGTTTGATTTCCGGAGCGTAATCTTTATGGAACAGATGCGTCGTTGCCCCACTCATCGGTGGCACGAGCCAGGACCATTCCCCGGTGACATCGCGACCACATGCCGCTTCATTTTTTTCAAAACGAGCGAACTGTTTGGCAGCGGTATGGTGATCGACGATCGTAACACCAGCGCGTTCAAAAGATTCGAGTACGGCGACGTTCAGTTCGACGAGCGCTCGGTCTTTCCAGAGTGAACGTTCACGCGATGTGTTCAGACCGAGTTGCGTCGCGACGAGCGGCAACAGATCGTAACGATCCGTATCGGCGAGGTTACGAGCGCCGATTTCTGTTCCCATATACCAACCGTTGAACGGGGCACACGGATAAACAATACCGCCAATCTCAAGCTGCATATCAGCAATCATCGGTACGGCATACCAGCGGACTTCGCGACCATCAAACAGGTCATAGTCAGGATGTGTGATGCTGACTTCGAGCACGAGCTCGTCTGGAATCGGATGCAGACTACGTTGTCCATCGAGTTCAATCAAGAGAGGAAGGATGTCAAACGGTGTCTTTGCCCCTGTCCAGCCAAGTGCTTCACATTGTCGTGTCAGTTGGACAGAAGCCGGATCGCCGATGATTCCTGTTGCAGTCTCATAACCAGCGTAGCGAATCAGTTGGTGATTATGCAGCCGCACACGTGTCGGATGAAAAATCGTGATCGTCGAACGAATTCGTCCTTCATTCGTCGCGAACCGGATATGCTCAAATAACGCGTCGCGGACCGCTTCGACGGTCAACGCATCCCGCGCGTCAAAGACATGAAGTTGCTCCCAAAAGAGGCGTCCCACACATCGGTTACTGTTGCGCCAAGCGAGCTTAGCACCGAATGCGAGCTCGGAAGCCGTCTGTTCATATGTTCCTGTCGTTTGAATCGAACGGATGACTTCTTGCTGACGTCCGGACATTTCGGGGTATTGCTCTATATAAGAAGTAAAGAAGCGTTCTGCTTCGGATTGAATGAATGGGTCCACGAATCGAAATCCTTTCTGAAAAACAAGCACGATACAATCTCTGTTCCTAGTGTACCCCGCGAAGAAACGAAGCGCCAAACTTGAATGATGTATAAGGTTGTTATAAGTTCAAAAGACTCCAAAAATTTTAAAGGAGTTATGAAATGGAGGATAGTGTAGAGAATGAGTTGAAAGTGAGGAAATTTGTATGTCTTTAATCAAACCTGTATTTGCCCGTTTTTTTGGTGAAGCCTTTTTTGATAAATCGGCTCAGCTTGCCTATTATCTGATGTTGTCCTTATTCCCATTCTTATTATTTGTGGTTGGGATCGTCTCGTTCTTACCGTTTACGTCGGAAAACGTGCTGGATTTGATTCGACCATTTGCTCCAGCAGAAACGTACGACTTGATTCAGCGGAACGTCGTCGGAATCTTTGATCAAGGCGGCTTTAAGCTTGCCTCGATCAGTTTCATTGCCGCTTTTTGGCTTGCTTCGATGTCGGTCCAGTCACTTGTCCGCTCGCTAAATGATGCGCTCGAAGTGACACGGAAAGCACCGTTTTGGCGCGGGCTGTTGCAAGACTTCGCCTTTACAATCGGGATGATGATCATCTTACCGATTTCATTGATTGTTCCGATTTCAGAGAAACTAACACGACGTTTCATCAACCACTTTGCGATTGTCGCTGATTTCGTGACGAACTACTCTTGGATTTGGTTCTTATTCCGCTGGGGAATCGGGACATTGTTCTTACTTGTCTTTTTCATCTTATTGTATCGGATCCTACCGAGTGTCCATTTGACTGTTCGTCAGGTACTTCCCGGGGCGATCTTCGCAACGATTGCTTGGCAAGTCGTTTCGGAATTCTTCTCTTACTACGCTGAGTTTGGAAGTTACGACCGTCTTTACGGTCAGCTTGCCGGAATCATCGTCTTGATGACGTGGTTCTATTTATCTGCTGTTGTCTTGATGTTAGGGGGACTGATGAATGCGGAACGCATGCGTCAGAAAAAAGAAGCAAAAATCATGAAGCCGCAAAAAATCAAAGAAGAGAGCGTGCGTTAACGATTGAGCACGAATAAAAGCAGCTGACGGTGTGTCAGCTGCTTTTTCGTTTAGGCAGTTTTAATAATTCGGTAGCCAAAGATGCTTAACAGACTGAGTGTGAACAAAGCGAGTAAGACAAGTGACAGGTAAGGAAGACCGAACACTTTGACGATGACGCTTAAGGCGACAACACCATAAAAGATCCCTAACGTCTTTTGGACGAACGTCTCATTGAAGCGTTGCAAGAGTGAAGCACCAAGTGGAGAACCGATGAACGCACCGATGATTAAAGCAATCCCAAGTAATAACGGAGCACTGGTTCCGGAAGCGACATAACTCGTCACCCCTCCGAGAACGATAAGGGTTGCAGAGGCAATACTCGTTCCGATTGCTTGTTTGAGCGGGAAGCGAACCCACCCAATCAAGAGGGGGGTTAGTAAGAACCCACCGCTGACACCCATTAACGAAGAGAGAATTCCGGCAGCGAGTCCGATGATGGCAAGCTTCACGACGGAAGCATCATGGACCGGAAAAGACGAACGCTCTTTAGAACGAGGGCGTAGAAATTGAAGCGAAAACCCAAGCAGTAAGACGATATACAAACTCGATAAGACGACATCGGCACCAGCATGACGCTCGAGCCAGAAGACGACTGGCGTGATCAACATTGAACCGATGATGCCGGTCAGACCGATAACCCCAGCATCGCGAAAACGGAATGTCTTTAACCGAAGATGCGAGAGCGTACCGGTCATAGTCGAACCGAGTGTCAGCAACAGACTGAGGACGATCGCGGTACTCGCTTCATAGCCGAGAATCAATAAAAGTGGGGTAAGGATGATGCCGCCACCAATTCCAAAAAAGCCAGAGAGTATGCCGATGGTTGCTCCTAACAAAGTAAATGATATATATATCATGAAACAGTCCTTCTTTCTAATACATGATACCTTAAGTATGAAAGAGGAATTCTTGATTATAAAAATGAATTAATTAAATATAAATGATTATGAAATGTAATAAGGAGAGGGGATTCGTGAAATTAACAGAACTGAGAACATTCGTTACACTCGTCGAGACACGTCACTTTACGAAAACAGCGGAGCAGTTATTTCTGTCGCAACCGACGATTAGTGTTCACGTGAAACGACTCGAAGAAGATGTCGGGCATTCGTTATTAATACGTGATTCATTCGCAATAGGGGTCGAGGTATCGGAAATGGGTTGGATCGTCTATCGTCATGCAAAAGAAATTCTATTCCAGCTCGAACAGATGCAGTCCCAGTTGGATGAATCGGAAGGTGTCTTCCGAGGGACCTTACGGATTGGAGCAACACATACGATCCATGAGATATTGCTTGATGATATGATTCATCTGTTTTCACGCGCTCATCCTGAAGTATCACTGGATATTCAGTTGATGAATCATGATCAAGTGGCAGCAGCTTTAAAACATCGTGAGATTGATCTCGGCATGATTGAAGGAGAACTGACACTTGATGGAATGAGACAAATCGTCTTTGCGAGAGATCAGCTACACATCATTGGCGCGATGCATCTTGCACTCGAAGATGCGACATGGATCGTTCGGGAAGAAGGATCGGCGTCCCGCTATGCACTTCATCGTTGGCTACATGCGTCGTCAATCGTACCCGCACGAACGATTACAGTAGATGCTAATTATTTAGCACGACAACTTATTTTAAATGGGAGCGGTATTGGAGCATTATCGGAACGTCTCGTCACATCCTTTCCGTCCGAGTCCTTTACGCTTCATGCGAAAGGAATCTCCAACCGAACGTTTCGCTATGTGTTACCAGAGAAGATGCCAACTCGACTAGCAGAACGTTGGATCGATTTTTTAGAGGCGAATTGGAAAGGCTGAGTACAAAAGATTTTCGGACTCACTGAACATAGTAATGAATCCGGAAATCTTTTTCGTTGACTTATACCCCTATAGGTATTATTGTATGAAATGTACCAACGAGGTATGACGCATGTCACATTTGAAAAAGGAGATGGACTTCATATGAAAAACGGTTATGAAGATCGCATCATTCATCGGATGAATCGGATTGAAGGACAGATCCATGGGATCGTTCGAATGATGAAAGAAGAGGCGTCCTGTAAGGATGTCGTTACACAGCTGAGTGCGACACGTAGTGCAATCGATCGTGTCATCGGTCTTGTCGTCAGTGAGAACTTGATTGACTGTGTCCGTCAGGATGATGCGACGGAAAATCATGAACAAGCCGTTGCAGAGGCTGTTCAACTCTTAATGAAAAGCAGATAAAATTTTTTACGAATCAATATACCCCTAAGGGTAAAAATTTGGAGGGATTACGTTCATGTCAGATACGAAAAAAACAACCATCGTTTTATTTAGTGGAGAGTACGACAAAGTCATGGCAGCTTATATCATTGCCAACGGTGCAGCCGCATACGATCACGAAGTCACGATTTTTCATACCTTCTGGGGTTTGAACGCGATGCGTAAGGATGAACCGATCCAGCCGGATAAAACATTCCTTGAGAAGATGTTCGGTAAGTTCATGCCACGCGGTGCTGATAAGATGCCACTCTCGAAAATGAACTTCGGTGGTGCCGGTCAAAAAATGATTAAAAACGTCATGAAGAAGCACAATGCGATGCCACTTCCGGACTTGATCGAATTAGCAAAAGAACAGGACGTCAAACTCGTCGCTTGTACGATGACGATGGATCTGCTCGGCTTAAAACAGGAAGAATTGCACGACGGCATTGAGTATGCAGGAGTTGCCGCCTATCTCGCTGATGCGGAGAACGGAAACGTCAATCTATTCATCTAATGATCTGAAGGAGGAATGACGCATGGATGTACTATCGATGATCTTGTTGCTCATCGTCGGCTATCTCGCTTATAAGATGTTTGTACCAACGAAAGGCGTCAAGCAAGTATCGACAACGGAACTGAAGCCGTTGTTAAACGACCGGAAGCGATTTTATCTCGATGTTCGGACAGCATCAGAATTCAAGGGCAATCACATCAAAGGATTTAAGAACATTCCGTTACAAACGTTAAACAGTCAACTGAATCAAATCCCGCAAGACAAAGAAGTGCTCGTCATCTGTCAAAGCGGGATGCGAAGCAAACAAGCCGTCAAAGTACTAAAAAAAGCCGGTTATTCAAATGTCACGGAAGTCTGTGGCGGAATGAATGCCTGGCGCTAAATCGAATCAAGAGGAGGAATTGAACATGAAACGCATGACAGCAACAGAAGTACAGGAAAAAATTGAACGTGGTGAACAACTGAACGTCATTGATGTCCGGGAAGTCGATGAAGTCAAAGAAGGAATGATTCCGGGAGCGATCCACATTCCACTCGGATTGATCGAATTCAAGATGAACGAACTCGACAAGAAAAAAGAGTATGTCATGGTATGCCGTTCTGGTGCACGCAGTGGTCGCGCAACGACATATCTCGAAGGACAAGGATATGACGTGACGAACATGGATGGCGGCATGATGTCGTACGAAGGCGAAACGAAATAATACCCCACACCGTAAAGGAGCGAATTGTATGACTAGGATTAAATCAGATATCGTATTGGACGCCAAAGGTCTCGCTTGTCCGATGCCGATCGTTCGGACGAAAAAAACGATCAAGACGTTAGAACCAGGACAAGTCATCGAAGTCCAGGCGACGGATAAAGGATCAACTGCAGATCTCCGTGCCTGGGCAAACAGCACCGGCAATCATTATTTAGGCACGATTGAAGAAGGCGAAGTGCTCCGTCATTACGTTCGGAAATCAACAGGTGATGTCACGGAACCAGCAGCATTCGACCAAATCGTCGACAACGCAAAAGTTGAAGCAGCACGTCAAGACGACTCAATCACGGTACTCGATGTTCGGGAACAAGCAGAATATGCCTTCGCCCACGTACCGGGAGCGATCAATATTCCGTTAGGCGAACTTGAGGCACGGTGTACGGAACTGGATTCGAATCAGACGATTTATGTCATCTGCCGGACAGGCAGTCGAAGTGATATGGCATGCCGACAGCTCAGTGACAAGGGCTACACGGTCTACAATGTCGTACCGGGTATGCAGGAATGGGCATTTGAGACGACAACACTCGTTTCAGCGAAATAATTCAAAAGCGTAAAGCAGAGGAGGAATTAGTAGATATGGCACAAGCAATGACAGCCGCACAAGTTACGAAAAAAATCATTGGACGTGAGTCTCTGTTCATCTTAGATGTCCGGAATGAGGATGCGTTTCAAGATTGGAAAATCGAAGGAGAGAACTTCAAGTACCTCAACATTCCTTATTTTGAATTGTTGGATGGTGTCGAGGAGATTCTCGATCAGCTTCCGACGGATCAGGATGTTCTCGTCGTTTGCGCAAAAGAAGGTTCATCGATTTTCGTCGCCGATATGCTAGAAGAAGCAGGGCGAGACGTATCATATTTGTCAGGCGGCATGAAAGCATGGAGTGAACATCTCGAACCGATTTCACTCGGAACGTTAAACAACACGGGAGCCGATCAAGGGGAAGTCATCCAGTTCGTTCGAATCGGTAAAGGGTGTCTCTCGTATATGGTCATCTCAGAAGGAGAGGCTGTTCTTATCGATGCGACACGAATGACGGATGTGTATCTGGATTATGCAGCATCCCGCAACGTCACGATTAAGCATGTGTTTGATACACACCTTCATGCGGATCATATATCTGGAGGACGCGACATCGCCGAAAAAACAGGCGCGACATACTGGTTGCCGCCAAAAGATGCGACGGATGTCACATTCGATTATGCACCACTTGAAGACGGTAGTACGGTTCAAGTGGGGGATACAGCGATTGAAGTACGCGCTCTTTATTCCCCAGGACATACGATTGGATCGACTTCATTCATCGTCGATCAGCGTTATTTATTGACGGGTGATATCTTGTTCATCGACTCGATTGGTCGTCCGGATTTAGCCGGTCTCGCGGAAGACTGGGTCGGCGACTTACGCGATTCGCTCTACAACACGTATCGTGATCTTTCACCAGAACTCATCGTCTTACCGGCACATTTCATGATCATTGAAGAATTGAACACGGATGGTAGTGTAGCGGAAAAATTAAGCATCTTGCTTGCGAACAATCATGGTCTCAACATCGACGATGAAGCAACATTCCGGAAAATGGTCACAGAGAACCTGCCGCCACAACCGAACGCGTATCAAGATATCCGTGAAACAAACATGGGGAAACAGACACCCGATCTTGAAACACAACGGGAAATGGAAGTCGGACCGAACCGCTGTGCGGTACGCTAAGCCAATGCATAACGAACATCAAATCATTCAGGAGGAATACAACATGAAATCAGAACTAGTACTCGACGCAAAAGGACTTGCTTGTCCGCTGCCAATCGTAAAAACAAAAAAAGCCATCGCTGGACTCGAATCAGGTCAAATCCTTGAAGTCCATGCAACGGATAAAGGGGCAAAAAACGATCTTCAGGCGTGGGCGACATCAGGTGGTCATGAACTCGTCAAACATGAAGAAGAAGCAAGCGTCCTCAAATTCTGGATTCAAAAAGGTTAATGTTGAAAAGAGCCGATATAAGGCTCTTTTTTTGTGGGTAAAAACATAATCACTTTTCATATTGTTGAAGGTTCTTCTTTTGAGCACATGCTACGACAAGCCAGCATCAGCGCGTTACAGTTAAATAAAATAACATCCAATAAACGTCGCGCGACGTAAGCTAAATAAAGGAGGCGAAGGAAGATGAAGAAACGAATGTGGACAGTTTTATCCGTCATTGGTCTCATCGTCGTCATGGTCGGGGGATACTTCGTGTTCCAGCAACAGCAGGCAAAATCAAGTGGTAGTAAGGAATTGAGTTATCAACCGGAAGAGACGGCGATCTTAGCTGGAGGATGCTTCTGGTGTATGGAGCCACCGTTTGAGGAGTTAAAAGGAGTTAAATCGGTCATTTCCGGTTACACGGGCGGTGATGTTAAAAATCCGACATACAATCAAGTATCGGTGGAGACGACAGGGCATCGGGAAGCGGTGTTAATCACGTTTGATCCAAACGTCATCTCATATAAACAATTACTCGATGTCTACTGGCGTCAGATTGACCCGACGGATGCAAACGGTCAGTTCGTTGACCAAGGGGAATCGTACACGACAGCGATTTTCTACACGAATGAAAAACAAAAAGAAATTGCAACGCAATCGAAACAGGATTTAGAGAAACAACAGGTTTTTGATGAAAAAATCGTCACACCGCTGATTGCAGCAGGTCCTTTTTACGAAGCGGAGGCATACCATCAGGATTATTATTTAACGAATGAGAAAAAATATAAGTTTTATCGGGCAGCTTCTGGACGCGATGACTTTATCAATCGCTACTGGAACGATCAACCAAAACTTAACCTTCCAACGTATCCAAAATTATCAGACGCAGAAATTAAAAAGAAACTAACCGCAATCCAGTACGAGGTGACACAAGAAGACGGGACGGAGCCGGCATTTGATAATCCGTATCATGACTTAAAGGCAGACGGGATCTACGTTGACCTCATTTCTGGTGAACCACTGTTTTCATCAAATGATAAATATGACTCGAAGACAGGATGGCCAAGTTTTACAAAACCACTTGAGCCGGGGAATATCATTGAGAAAAGGGATTTCTCGATCGGGATGAAACGGATGGAAGTTCGGAGCCGACATGGGAATGCACACCTCGGACACGTCTTCTCGGATGGTCCAAAACCGACCGGACTTCGATATTGTATGAACTCGGCTGCTTTACGTTTCATTCCGAAAGAGGAATTGAAACAAGAAGGATACAGCGAATATGTAGCAGATTTTAAATAATCATTAAAAGGCATTCAATGCGTGTGAGCATTGAGTGCCTTTCCTTTCAAAATTGTAAGATACATCCATAAAATAAATATCCATTTTATCCATATCCTGTTTATAATCAAGATAAAGTACGTCCATTTTGAAGGAGGAACATCTGTGAAGAAACTGATGATTTGGGTCATGCTGAGCTGTCTGATTTTGACGCTTGGAGTAGGACCTACGACAGCAAAGGCGGAGACTGCCCTTGCTAAAGCAACGCTTTTGAAAGCAGGTCAAGAGACGACGCTTGAAACAGGAACGGAAGAAAAAAATACATATTGGTACCGCGTCAATCATGAAGCGGGTGTAGAAAAAACTGCCTCTCACTTCGAGTTATCAATCGACACGGATCAACCTGTTCAAGTAACAGCTTATCCAAGCGAAGCGATGGCTGCAGAAGACGATACGTTTGATCGTTACCGGACAGAAGCAGAGCCAAATGAAAAAACACCGACAAAACTAGCTGTTCCATACGCATGGGATGGACCGTATTATGTCAAAGTAGAATATTACCCGAACATCGAAGAAGGGAAGACGACAAAAGCAGCGCACGCTAAACTAACGTATAACAACGTCAAATTGCCGGTTGAGTATGAACCGATCAATGATATCAGCTGTATGGCAGAAGAAGCGCTCAAACAAACAAAAGAAGAAAAACCGATGCTTGCGCTCATGCACTCGATTCAAAAACAAGTATTGAGCCAATCGGATGCTGGACGCGTTTTGACATCGCTTTACTACAAAGCATCGCCTTATGTCGTCAAAACACTTTTATTTAACAAAGATAAGCGTCAACAAGCATACGAAGATTTAAAAACATTGAAACCAGCGATGGATGCACTCGTGCGTGGAACGTCATACACGTTGACGAAAGCTGATCAACAAGCTGTCGATCGTCTTTACAAATTATCACGTGAAGCGTCACCTACTGTGATCGCTGAAGAGATTGATGGATATGCAAATAAAATGGATATCTCGAAATTAAGTGGTAGTTCGTTAAGCGAAACATTCCAGTCAATGGGTATGAGTATCCAATCAAAAGAAGCAACACGTTACATCGTCAAACTAAAACCAGGTAAGATGAACCGTTCGATGAAGATTGCGGGCGTTCAGGCAAATGATGTAGAACGTTTATCCCTTGGCAATGCGGGAGACTTCGTCATCGTAACGGAAGATCCGACGGTCAAAGGACAATCAGCGGCAGCATTAAAACAATCACTCAACCGTTCGTCAGCGGTCGAGTACGTTGAAAAGATTCAGACGTACCGGGCGACGAAGGATATCAACTTTGATTATCAATGGGCCGTCAACAAAAAGACTGTCTTTGAGCAATTCGATAACGTTGGAATCGGTTTTGAAGCGTTCCAACAACGTTTCGGAACGAAAAAATTAGCGCCTGTGAAGATTGCGGTCATCGATACAGGTGTTGATTATCGTTTGAAGGACTTACAAGGCAAAGTTGATATCGCAAATGAAAAGAACTATGTTTCTGTTAATGGAGACGGGGACGCAATTGATGACAACGGTCACGGAACACACGTGGCAGGCGTCATCGCAGCAACGATGAACAATGATTACGGTATCCAGGGAATCCATCAATCGGCACAAATCCTGCCGGTTAAAGTCTTGAATGCGAACGGTGAAGGGGAAACAGACGCCATCGCACTCGGGATTAAATATGCAGTTGATCACGGCGCAAAAGTCATCAATATGAGTCTTGGTGGCGGTGAGAGCCGGACGATGGCTTATATGATGAAATATGCAGCAGATCATGGTGTTACGGTCGTAGCTGCTTCAGGAAATGACTACGACATGATGGTCGGTTACCCAGCGAACTCGGAATACGCGATTTCTGTCGGAGCGACGAACCCTCTCGGAATGGTCGCGGATTATTCAAACTATGGTGTTGGACTTGATGTCGTAGCGCCAGGATCAAAAGTGGCTAGTTTGATTCCAGACGGTAACACGGTGTACATGGATGGAACAAGTATGGCTTCGCCACATGTTGCCGCAGTAGCGGGTATCTTGAAATCACTAAATTCGAAACTGACACCAGCGCAAATCGAACAAATCTTGCGCAAGAGTGCAGAACCGCTTGCGTTTGAAAATCTGAATGACTGGTATGAATTTGAAGATGAGGACGAAGATGGTGAGAAAATCGAGCCTGAATTCCCAGCTTACGTCAGTCCAGTCGCTGGCTACGGGAAAGTCAGTATTCCACGTGCGATCTCCCAGTTGAACTTGAACGGGAACGTCAATGATGTCTACGATAACCAACTAGTTGTTTCTGGAACAGTTAAGACAGGGACGAAAGTTGAAGTGTGGGCAGCTGTCGTAACAAAAGATAAGAATGGCAAAGAAACAACAACGAATAAAAAGTTAGCTGCAACAACAGCACAAGCAGGAAAATACAGCGTCAAGATTCCGCGTCAAAACCAAAAAACAGTTCTGACTGTTCGCTATGCAAATGGATTAGACGTCACATCGGAACGGACAGAAGTCCTTCCTGGAAAAGCACCAAAAGCACCAAAAGTGAATGCGATTCTTGCCGGTGCGACAAAAATGACAGGTACAGCTCTTGCGGGTGGTACGATTACAGTCAAAGATGCGAAACAAAAGAAAATTGCAACAGCGAAAGTCGATGCAAAAGGTAAGTTCAGCGCGAAGTTACCAAAGCAAGTGGGTGGTTCAAGCTTGATCGTTACGGTGACGGATATTGCAAAACGAACAAGTAAACCGACGATCGTAAAAGTCTTGCCAGCGCCAACTGCACCAAAAGTGAAATCGGTCTATGCCGGTCAAACGAAAGTAACCGGAACAGCTGAAAAGAAATTGAGCGTCTACGTAAAAGATGCGAAGAAAAAAGTCATCGGAAAAGGAACGGTTTCTTCTAAAGGAAACTATTCCGTCAAAATTCCGAAGCAAAAAGCAAAAGCGAAACTTTCGGTTTACGTTAAGAATACGCGCGGACAACTCAGTCCCGTAACGTCTGTGACAGTGAAGAAAGCGAAAAAGTAAGAGGGTAGAAAGACCTTTTTTCGGGTACATTCCGAGAAAAGGTCTTTTTTTGGATATCCTAGCTGTTGCTTCGAAAGCGTTTCTATTATATTAAATCTATAGAAACAAATGAAAAAGCATCATTCAACGAATGATGAGGAGGATACATTCATGGTGAATTGGATTCGGCGACGAATCGGTCGGCAGTTGCTGACTGTTTTTTATGCGGTACTGATCGTAGTATCGATTACTTCGTTCTTTGTCTATGACTACATGGAAGGACGAATCGAAACATCAAAACAGAATCTCGAGACAATCAGTGAACAAAATCGCCGAGCCAATGATTTATGGGACAATTGGCAAACGGTTCAGTTCGGTTTACGCGGATTCGTCATTTTTGGTAATCAGGAACGGTTTGATGAAATCCAAGCGCTCCGAACAGATATCAAAAGTGAGACAGATTGGTTCATGCGAAACGCCAAAACGGATGAAGAAGAAGAATTCGCGGCACAAATGACGAATTTATATGAACTGTACTATGACGTCTTATTTCCGCTGACCCAGTCTTACGTCAATGAAAAAAAGGCGAATCGGATCAATGAAGACTTTTTACAGGGGGATAGTCTATTTTCCTTACCAATTGCGAAACGACTCGTTGAACAAGGACAGTTAAAGCCAACTGCAGACGGTTCGATCGATATTACGCCAGATATTGAAAAAGCATCTGCGGCACTTGATGAATACCGGACGAATCTCAGCCAACAACAAGAAACAGCTGTCGGGGAACTGCGGAGTGAAGTCGCGAAGTCACAATGGATTTGGATCTCAAGTATCGTTGTGCTCGTCGCATTCATTCTCTTATTCGTTCACCCGTTCCTTCGCCGGATGACGCGGCAGTTGTTACGATTAGTAGACGATAATCAAAAACTTGCTCGCAAGGAACCAATTGAAATCGATAAGACGACAGAAAAACGTCCAGACGAAATCGGATTATTACGTGCTTCCTTTAATCGGATGGTCGTGACGACGAATGCTCATACGGATGCGATGCAAGGTAAAAATGAAGAATTGCAAGCGCAAAGTGAGGAATTGCTCGCGCAACAAGAAGAGTTACAGGCGCAACAAGAGGAACTCGAAGAAGCGTATCAAACGACGAAAAAGAATGAGGAAAAGTTGCGATTACGTAGTGAACTAACAGAGGCACTTGCCGTTCGCGAAACTGTCGAATCGTATCCAGCAATCGTTCAAAAGATGATCGATATCACTTCTTCAGAGTACGGTGCTCTATTGCTTTATGAAGAAGGGCAGTTTATGGGTGCAACAACAAACGGCATGACGATGGACTATTTAAAAGATCTCCTGAAAGATGAGATGTCCGTCATCAATCGATCGGTTCGCAAGATGGAATTCGTTCAATCGGAGAAGCGCGTTACACGTGAAAAAGAGCATCCGTATTCCTTTAGTACGTATGAGGTGACGATTCCGGTTCAAGATCCAGAAACGCATGAATTGATTGCTGCCATCTATCTCGTTCGCTACAAATCTGCATATAAAGGACAACAGCTGACGGATATTCGCGAGTTTGCGCAACAAATGACGCTTTCACTTCTACGGACGCGTTCTTATGAAGGAATGCGTCAGGAAAAAGAAAAGACCGAGCAAGTGTTGGACTCAATTCGAGAAGCGATCATTTATCTCGAGGATGGAAATGGAGAGTTATACGTCAACCGTCCATTGTTTGACTTGATTCCAGAACTTCAAACGGAATTCACAGTAGATCGGACGTTACCTTCGAGTGAGTACGTCATTGATGTGATGCGTCAGTTGGTGGATGATGTTGAAGCCTTTAATACGTATCTGGATTTAATTCGTTCCGGTAAGATTTCACCGGACAAAGTCCGATTTGATGTTCGAAACAATACGGCGCATCTAGAAGTCTACGCGGAACGCATTGATGTCGTCGGGGGATGGAAGGGAATCATTCTCGTCTTACGGGATATTACCCGGGAAACAGAAGCCGATCGTCTAAAAACAGAACTTGTCTCGACTGTGTCACATGAATTGCGAACGCCGCTCTCATCGATTTACGGTTTTACAGAGTTGATGCTAAATCGAAAGATCGATGACTCAAAACAGCAGAAGTATCTAGCGACGATCCATAATGAGACAGAACGATTATCGAACCTCGTCACGGACTTCTTAGACGTTCAACGGATGCAGTCGGGTGGACAGTTGTACCAAATGGCACATCTTGATTTGCTCAGCCTAACTGAACAAGTGATGTCCCTGTATGACGCTTCAAGTGAACGACACGATCTTCATTTGCAATTGCTCAGTCCGGATCGTCCATTCATATTAGGAGATGAAGACCGGATCAAACAATTGATGAGTAACTTGATCAACAATGCAATCAAGTATTCTCCCGATGGCGGACGTGTAGATGTCTGGATCGATACGAAAGATGATCAAGCCATCATTGAAGTGAAAGATGAAGGAATTGGGATTCCTCACCATGCATTTGCCCACTTATTTGATAAATTCTATCGTGTCGATAATTCCGATACACGTCGAATCGGTGGAACTGGACTCGGTTTATCGATTTGTAAGGAAATCGTCAAAGAACATGAAGGCGTCATCCACGTCGAATCTGAAGTCGGTAAAGGCAGTCGCTTCATCATCGTCTTACCGCTCAGTTTAAGTGAATCGATCGAGTCGACAGAAGAGAATCGACGTTCTAGTTAAAGAAAACATGATGTATTTCTGTTAAACCGTGTTCAATCCGCTAGGTGCGAGCACGGTTTTTTCTTATGTTTGAAACGAGTAATCTTGTCAAAAAAGATTTCAATAAAATAAAAAAAGAGTGAATAAACAGCAATCCTGAACCGATATACCTATAGGACAAACGAACTATGGTTAAAAAAGGAAAGGGGGAATCGTCATGTATGAGAAATGGCTGGGAATCGTTATAGGCTGGTTACTGTTTCATATCGGCTGGGTGACGTATATGGGCACGGAAACGGCAATTGGACAAGTCGTTAACAGCCTGTTCACGATCGGTGGTGTAACGATCTCCCTCTATTTGATTTGGCGGGCACAGCGACGCCAGGCAAGACGCCCTTTTACTTACCGCTTATTTCTTCTATTATTATTCGCTAATGCGATGCTTGGTATCGGCGAATGTGGACAGCTCCTATACTTCCTGCAAGGACGTACACGAACGGAACCGTTTGATTGGATCGACTTGATCTTCAGTCTTCAAATCTTGATCTATATCATTGCTTTCGGTTATTTCCTGCGTAATCGACGACAAGAAGTCAATTTGCGGGTCTTTTTGTTCGATGAGTTTATCATTTTAGTCGTTGCAGGATCTCTTTCGTGGCACTACTTAGTGACGCCTTATTTAGAAGCAAATGCCTTGCTGACGATCGAAACGCTTTTATGGCTTCGCTATCCGATCGGTGATTTATTGTTGCTCGGTGGAATGATTGTCTTATTCTTTGGTTTGATGAAGCGTGGCAATGGCGGCTCGTTATTATTGATTCTACTCGCATTTCATTTTCAGTTACTCGCTGATCTATTATACGTGGTACTCGAACGATTTGATTATCCATTTCCTTCGAGTTGGCTCGATCCGTTATGGTTAGCGACTGTCCTGATTGTCGGGCTTGCCGCGTATCGCTTTGATGCTGAGGAATCTCTCGTTCCTCTTGACGTTACACGGAGGTGGATCGATGTCTTACGTTTGATCACTCCTTACTTATTCTTATTGATTCTATTCGTGACGATGGCACGACAAACGATTAGTTGGAACGGTTTGACGATTGGATTAATGATTGCGATTCCGTTGTTGATTTCCCGTCAAATCCGGATTGTTGTTGACAATCAACGGTTGCGCGAAAATCTCGAAGCGAAGGTGGAAGAGCGAACGGAAGCATTAGCAACTGCCATGGAGGAGATGCGACACATGGCATATCACGATGCCTTAACAGGGTTACCGAATCGATATCTGTTTGCGCGACTGTTCCAAGACGCCTTGTACCGAGCGGAAGCGACTGACGGGCAGGTTGGGTTGTTCTTTATTGACATCGATCACTTCAAAGAGATTAACGATACGTATGGACATCATGTCGGAGATCAACTCATCGTCGATGTCACGACACGTCTACAAAAGAAATTGCCGCCCAATACAGTCATTTCAAGACAAGGTGGAGATGAGTTCGTCGTCTTGTTATTTGACGTTGAACAAGAAGCAGAAGTCGTGCAGTGTGGGGAACATCTCGTTTCCTTGTTCCGACAGCCGTTTCACCATGGTATCATTCCACTTCCGGTAACAGCGAGCATCGGTGGAGCAATCTATCCGGCGCATGCAGCCTCGCGATCGGACTTGATCGAGCAAGCAGACCTAGCGATGTATGAGGCAAAACGTCGCGGGAAGAATCAATTTTGCTTGCATGATCCAGCGATAATGAACACATGAACGTCGTCACATTCAAAAACACGCTCGTATACCGAACCTTATCGGATCAGTCATACGAACGTGTTTTTTTGATGCCGATCATTTCTTTTGCGTGCGTGCTAAGAACGTTTCAATGACTTCTGGATTCGTCACAGCTTGATTACATGCATCGCTGTCGATACACATATGATGACCAATCGTCTGATGCTGTTCAGTCGAACGGCGTGTCGTGACAGTTACGAGTGTAATATCACTATACGTATGACAAATCGCACAAATCCCTTTTTGAATCGATGGTAGATAGGTACCTTCTACGCCAATCCATTCACCATTCAAGGGATAGACGAAATATTTTTTCCGATTTCCGGTATCGTTCCAGCTTAAAAACGTCGTGTGTGTCCACTCAAAGGAGTGAAGTGACGGAATGTGTAACTTTTTCGTTTTTTTAAAGAGCTGTCGGATCCGTGATTCAGAAATACTCGGAAACGGTTGGACGAACGGTTCGACATGTGCTAAATACGCGAGGAGATCCTGTTCGGATTCAGCGTCACGAATGTTCGTCAGCAAGATTTCCTGTTCCGGTGTAAGTATTGGCAATAGATCAAATATCTTTTCAGCGGCACTGTACCGAACAGCATCACGAACATCGGGGTCATGAACGGCTGCGAATTGATGTTGCAGCAGCTCGACTTGATTCCGAATGAAATTGTATTGATAGGGTAGTAAAAATGCGTCCATTCTCGTTCCTCCTTTTCCTTTCATCGTACCGTAATTTGGCAACAGAACAAAGCGACATTTTAGTTTTTCAGACTTCTACAGCGGGAATTAAATAACAGACTGAACGAGGAGGTGAAAAGAGAAGTGCAGTATTTAACATTTTTACGCTTGATGAATGTAGGAGCATTCCTCTTTGCAATGCTAGCACGCGTCGTTTGGCAACATCCGATGACCATTCTTAAGTTATCTCTTGTTCCTGCACCATTCTTTGACGCCATTGCCGGTGTCGTGTTTACGACATTATTGATTTGGTGTATTCGACCGGTACGTGCCTTCCCTGCGGATCGAGAACTGATTGAAGATATCGGAGGGTGGCTTGCATTATCACTCGTGACGCTTGGAATCAGTAGTATGAGTGGCCCCCCTTGGGAACTCGTCTCGACGACGATTTCTTTCATCAGCCTTTGCTTAGTCTATATGAAAATTCAACACCATCCCCGGCGTTCGCCGTGGATGCGCTCTCCATTTTCAGTGTTGCTTGCCTGGATCAGTACGATGCTATTGATTTTACCATTTCGGATCTTGTCGGATTTTCAGTTCACTTCTCTATTCAGTCTTTCCGAAACCCAATGGAGCACGATTGCGCTCGCATTAGCTGTTATCGGTGGACTCCTGTTCATCGCAATCCATTCAGATTGGGTATTTGGTCTCGCACTCATCTGGTATTTAGCTGGACTATTGTTTAACGAACGTCTCATTCTCTTGCAACAAATCATAGCGGGAATTGGCATAATGTGTGTTTTACTCCTATGTTATTACGTCTTTCAGAAACGTCAACGTCTTTTTCGACAGCATTCACCTAAGTCTTCTTCATCCTAGTCATGTTTTAGATGAATTTGGGGTATATCTCATATAGTTGCTATAAAAGGGGGAGACGTGTGTCATGGGAAAAAAACAATGGATTGGTGTCTATCAAAATGAGACGGATTTGATTCGAAAAATTGAGGATCTACATTTTGCGGGTTACCTAGAAGAAGATTTGTATGTCGTGTTGCAAGACAAAACCGATATGGCGATGTTACGTGGGCAATCGGCGGCGCAACTGGTCTCTGGAAAACGGACGCTGTTTGAGCGGTTTACAGGCAAACCAGCTTCGGCTGAGGAAATTCAAACCGCTTTTACGGAACTCGGATTGCCGGAGGCAGATATTCGGCAACACGTCTTACGTGTCCAACAAGGCGATTATGTCCTGTTGGCAGACGAAGCAGGGGCTTCTCGTCCTGCGCCGGAACCAAAAAGTATTCTGGAAACAGAGCCAGAGGGAATCGAAGCGGAACGAAAACTTGATCACGAAAACCGTGCCCTTGAAAATGAAAATGATCGGATGTTGTAAGAGAGTCGTGCGGAAAGGATGAATTTTGATGGAGAGCCAATATCATACGATTTTGGTAGCAGTCGACGGATCAGAGACAGCAGATTTAGCATTTGAGAAGGCAGTGAAATTTGCCAAACTTGATCATGCTAAACTCGTCATCGCCCATGTCATCGATATTCAGACGTTTGCTAACGTACGTGCCAATAAACGTTTCATTGATCAAAACGTTACCGAATATGCACAAGAATTGCTCGATCGTTACGAAAAGCGGGCACGAGAAGCAGGTGTCGAGACAGTTGAGCTGATCATCGAAAACGGCTCTCCGAAAACACTGATTCCAAAGGTCATCGCACCACGCGTTGGTGCGGGTCTGATCGTCTGCGGAGCAGTCGGGACGAATGCGATGGAACGAATCATGATTGGGAGTGTTTCTGAAAACATTTCCCGTTATGCAAAATGCGATATCTATATCGTCCGTCCGAAAACCTTGAAGTGACATAAAACAGCACACATC
>NZ_DJTL01000021.1:33602-34865 GCF_002439205.1 Exiguobacterium sp. UBA6309
CCTAATAAAATCAGAATGATCGGGAGAAAAATGAAATACATCCAAGACATATTTTTTGCCGAAGTCTTGTGATCGTACTGCTCTTCTGCTGGTTGCTTAGCAATCCGCAACGTAAAGATGAGTCCGACGAGACAAATGACTAATGCGATCCAAAATAAAGTCAACATAAGCATGCTCCTCTCTTCCTTTATCATACAGAAATTGGTCATGTTCTGCATCGGTAAGTTGTGACAGTTTAGAGTTGACAGACTTCTAGTTGAGGGGCTAAACTAACTTCATAAGTTTAGGGGGTAAACTAAAAATGAAAGACAATTTACGTGAAGCAGTCCTCCTGTTTGAAGAAGTCATGATCCACGGAACAGAACGCGTGTTGAAGTCGGTCGAAGCACCCGTTTGGCAAATGTACTCACCGGAACAACTTCATGTGTTGAAGCTCGTCGGAAAATATGGACCGATTTCGTCCGGACGTCTCGCGGCAGTACAGGGTGTTCACAAAAGTGCCATCTCGAACCGGCTGAAAAAGTTGACGGAAAAAGGTCTCGTCATCGTCGAACGTCGAGAAGATGATCACCGAACGAAGTACATCTCTTTGACGGAAGCAGGTCGGTTAGTGGCAACTGAAGCGGAGCAAGAAATCTATACGTATCTGGAGAATTTGATTGAAGGAAAAGTCGAAGAAGAAGAAATCATCCAGTTCATTGAAACCTTCAAAAAGATTAAAGAGATTTTGCAGTTGAATGATTAAAAACAGACAGAGGGAAGAGGAGAATCAGACATGCGACAAATCGTCAAATGGCGCTGGGCAATTCTTGCATTATTGCTCATCGTCACAGTAGGTTTACTATTTACGGCACCAAACTTGGCAAAACAAGCAGAGGACGCAGGGGCGATTCAGCTTGCAAATGATGCTGATTCACAGCGAGCAGCTGATATTTTAGAAAAAGCGGGAGCAAGCGAAGAAACGATCTCGCTTGTCATTCCGCTCAAAGACAAAGTCAGCGATGCCGATCGAAAGTCGATCGGGCAAATCGTTCAGGATTTAGAAGCACTCGATCGTCCGGTCACGGATGTGCTCGATCCGTTTGAAAACAAAGAGACGGAAGGACAGCTCGTCTCAAAAGATAAAAAGACGGTCCTCGTACCGATCACAGTCGACGGTTCGCAAGAAGAGATCGTCAAACTGGCAAAACAAATCCGGACGGATCTTTTACCAAAGGATCAAACGATTTATCTAACGGGTGAAGCGTTAATCAACGATGACGT